>JAJYQH010000297.1 GCA_021794705.1 Actinomycetes bacterium
GGGCCACAGCTTGACGGCCGCGCCGAGGCCGATGAACACCCCGCTGCGACCGGGCCGCCGCTGCACCCACAGAAGGGCGACGCCGACGAACACCGCCGGCAGTACGTCGAAGCGGAACCAGATGAGCGAGCCCATGCAGAAGCCGAACGCCATCCAGTACCACGCGGCGAGCCGCGCGCCGGCCCGCCACAGGACCACGGTGAACGCGGCGTCGAGCAGCGCCATGCCGATCGCGAAGGTGAAGATGTAGACCGACGAGACGTTCGCCGCGGGCCAGCGGAACAGCTCGAGGAACCCGACCACCGGGGCGGGGTACTCGGGCAGCCGCTGGTCGATCGAGGGCGTCGAGTGCAGCGCCCAGAAGTAGTAGCGCGGGTCGCCGGTGATGTATTGGTAGTGCGCCGACCACTCCCGGAGCATGATGGCGCGGGAGACTCCCCACACCGCGAGGAGCAGCAGGGGGGACGCCGCGATCCGGCGGGCGGTCTCGGCGAGGGGCGGCCGGTGGGGTGCGGGCCACCTGTCGTCGACCGGGCTCGACTCCCGGGTCACGTCGGGCATGTCACTGGTCTCGTCGTGAACCGTCACGGAACCGCCTGGTGTCGTCGTGCGCCCGGGCGCCACCACTGGCCGTGGCGGAGCCGGGAGAAGTGAACCACCCACAGTGCCACGAGGTACAGCAGGTAGGTGAGAAGCAGATTGCGGGTGGCGAGCACCATCGTCACGACGCTCAGCCCGATCGTGCCGTGGACGATGGGGTCGTAGCCCACGGGGTAGACGATGGTCGTGAGGACCGTGCAGGCGAGGAACACCCGGCTGATGGTGCGGAGCCGGTCGACGGCCTCGTTCTCCGAGCGCTCCCGCTCCTCGGGACTGTCGTCGGCGAGCGTGGAGTGGGGGAGCATCGCGATGCCGGCGGCGGCGGGGCCGCCGAGCCACATCATGTACTGCGGCGAGAACGTCTTGTTCGACAGGATCATGACGAGGATGACGAGTTGCATGAGCGCGGACGCCTCGACGAAGCGCTGCCGCCCGCGGCGCAGCCAGGCGACGTAGCACACGGCGACGCCGGCGAGTCCGACCGCCTGGGCGACCTTGGCGAGGACGAGCATCGTCTCGGTCATCGGCCCGGAGATCTCCCACGCGTTCCAGATGGAGACGTTCACCGCGTACGCCGACAGATGGAAGATGCGCCAGATCATCGGCGGCACCGCCCACAGCGACTCGATCTGCAGGCCCCGCGCCGACTGGTACTCGAGGGGCGAGAGCAACCGCGACCACCCGGCGTACCACAGGGCCAGCCCGGCGAGCACGACGCCGGCGGCCCCGAACCCGATGGTGGTGCGGATCCGCGACCGGCGGTCGCCGCCCAGCAGCGCCGGCCAGAGCAGGGCGGGCCACAGCTTGATCCCCGCGCCGACTCCGGTGAGCAGCCCGGCACGCAGGTCGTCGCGGCGTTCGAGGGCGAGCAGTGCCAGGCCGCACAGCACGGCGGTGACCAGATCGAAGCGCAGGTACGCGGTGGGACCGACGAGGAGCAGGAACACCGTCCAGAAGAACACGGCCTCACCGCGCCGGTTGGCCCCGACCCGCCACAGCATCCAGGTGAACCAGGCGTCGAGGGCGACCATCGACACGACGAACAGGCCGGTGAACACGTACTGGTGATGCAGGCTCAGCGCGTAGAGCAGCTCGAAGAACCACAGCACCGGCGTCGGGTACTCGATCATCGTCTGGCTCGGCCCGGTCTGGGCGAGCAGGCTCATCTTGATGAAGTAGTACTTGGTGTCGCCGAGGGTGAAGCGCAGCGACCCCCAGAAGACGAAGATAAGTGCGCGGCTGATCAGCCAGGACCACCAGATGAACCGGCCCGACTGGGTGTGCCCGAGGGCGCCGAAGATCGCCCGGACGCCCTGGGTCTCGCGCCGCGGAATCCAGGCGAGCGGACGACGCCAGCCACCGGCCACGGCGGTGGTGCCGGGTACGGCGGGATCTGACGGATCGTCGGCCACTGTTCCTCCATATCGCCTGGAGTGGCCACCTCGTGGCCCGGGACGGCACGCGGCCCGACCCATGTGTGGCGCCCCCGGCAGGATTCGAACCTGCGCTCCCGCCTCCGGAGGGCGGTGCTCTATCCCCTGAGCTACGGGGGCCAACAGCCCGGCTTCCTGACCGGGCGGGCTCAAGATTAGCAGCAATACCGGAGTGGTCGAGACCGCGCGGGCCCCGCACCGGCGTCCACGGGGACCGGCGGTCACCGGTCGCACCGGGCCGATCTGGCAGGCTCGGACCATGACGCACATGCACGTGGCGGGTGCCATCCACGCCGATGCGGTCCAGGCGGGTCCCCAGTGGCTCACCCGCCCGGCGGACGTCAACGCCCTCGACAGGGCGGTGTGGAGCAGCACCGTGACCCGTGGCGACGACGGGGCCCTCCGGGTCGGCGGCCGCGACGTGCGCGAGATCGCGGCGGCCGAGGGGACGCCGGTCTACGTGCTCGACGAGCTCGACTTCCGGCAGCGGGCCCGCGCCTTCCGCGACGCCTTCGCGGGGTGGCACGTCTACTACGCCGGCAAGTCGTTCCTCAGCCGCACCATCGGGCGCTGGATCAGCGAGGAGGGGCTGTACCTCGACGTCGCCACCGGAGGCGAGCTCACCGTGGCCCTGAGGAGCCCCATCGACCCGGCCCGGATCGCGTTCCACGGCAACAACAAGACCCTCGACGAACTGCGGTTCGCCCTCAGCCGGGGCGTCGGACGGATCGTCGTCGACTCGATGGACGAGATCGCCCGGATCGAGGCGCTGTGCGGCGACCACGGCTGGCACGCCTCGGTGCTCGTGCGGGTCACGACCGGCGTCGAGGCGCACACCCACGAGTACATCGCCACCGCCCACGAGGACCAGAAGTTCGGCTTCTCGATCACCAACGGGCAGGCGATGGTCGCGATGGTGCGCTGCCACATGAGCGAGCACATCACCCTGCTCGGCATCCACTCCCACATCGGGTCGCAGATCTTCGACACCGCCGGGTTCGAGGTGGCCGCCCGCCGCGCGACCAAGCTGTTGGCCCAGTTCACGGCGGCGACCGGGGCCCAGCTGCCCGAACTCGACCTCGGCGGCGGCTTCGGCATCGCCTACACCGCCGACGACTCCCCCGAGAGCCCCGACGCGCTGGCGCGCGAGCTGCGCGAGATCGTCGAGCACGAGTGCCGCGGGTACGGGCTGGCCGTCCCGACGATGTCGGTGGAGCCGGGCCGGGCGATCAGCGGCCCGACCACCCTCGCCCTCTACGAGGTCGGCACGGTCAAGGTCGTCGACATCGACGGCGGTCAGCGGGTCTACGTCTCGGTCGACGGCGGCATGAGCGACAACATCCGCCCGGCCCTCTACGGAGCCGAGTACACCGCCACCATCGCCTCCCGCGCCTCGGCCGCCGAGCCGGTGCTCTGCCGCGTGGTCGGTCGGCACTGCGAGGGCGGCGACATCCTCGTCCGAGACGTCTTCCTGCCCCGTGACATCGCCCCCGGCGATCTCATCGCCGTCCCCGCGTCCGGGGCCTACTCCCGGGCGATGGCCAGCAATTACAATCACACTCCGCGGCCCCCGGTGATCTCGGTCCGCGACGGACGCCTCACCACGCTGATCCGCCGCGAGACCATCGACGACCTGCTGGCGCTCGACGTCGGGGAATGACCCGTTCGCCGGCGCTCCGGCAGGCCCAGCACGCATCACAGACAGCGAGAAGAACGATGACACCGATGACCAGCGTCGACCCCTCCGGCGAGCAGCCCCTGCGCGTCGCGCTGCTCGGGTGCGGCGTCGTCGGGTCGCAGGTCGCCCGCCTGCTCACCCAGCAGGGCGACGACCTCAGGGCCCGCACCGGACGCCGGATCGAGCTCGTCGGCATCGGCGTCCGCGACGTCACCAAGCCGCGCGAGGGGATCGACCCCGCGCTGCTCACCGACGACGTGCACGCCCTGGTGACGCGCGGTGACCTCGACGTGGTCATCGAGGTGATCGGCGGCATCGAACCGGCGCGGAGCCTGCTGCTCGCGGCGATCGAGCACGGGGCGTCGATCGTCACGGCGAACAAGGTGCTGCTCGCCGAGGACGGCGAGACGATCTTCACCGCGGCCGAGCGCGCCGGCGTCGACGTCTACTTCGAGGCCGCGGTCGCCGGGGCCATCCCGATCGTCCGGCCGCTGCGGGAATCGCTGGTCGGCGACGAGATCCTCGCGGTCATGGGCATCGTCAACGGCACGACCAACTTCATCCTCGACAAGATGGTCACCGAGGGCGCCGAGTTCGCCGACGTGCTCGCCGAGGCGCAGCGGCTGGGCTTCGCGGAGGCGGATCCGACGGCCGACATCGAGGGCTTCGACGCCGCCGCCAAGGCCGCGATCATCGCCTCGCTCGCCTTCCACACCCGGGTACGCGGCGCCGACGTCTACCGGGAGGGGATCAGCGAGATCACCTCTTCCGACATCGCCGTCGCCCGCGAGCTCGGATGCGTCGTGAAGCTGCTCGCGATCGCCCGCCTCACCGACGACGGGCGGGTCAGCGTCCGGGTGCACCCGGCGATGATCCCCGAACGCCACCCGCTGGCGAGCGTGCCCGGTGCCTTCAACGCGGTGTTCGTCGAGTCCCGGGAGGCCGGCCAGCTGATGTTCCTCGGCCCCGGCGCCGGGGGCGCCCCCACGGCCAGCGCGGTCATGGGCGACCTCGTCACCGTGGCCCGCAACCGCGTGCGCGGCGTCGCCGCCTACGGGCAGTCCCTGTACGCGGACCGCGGCGTCGCGCCGATGGGCGACACCCGCGCCACCTATCTCCTGCGCCTCGAGGTGAGCGACCAGCCCGGCGTGCTCGCGGCGATCGCGACGGTGCTCGCGGAGCACAACGTGTCGGTGCAGACGGTGAAGCAGACGGTGGAGCGGCGCGACGACCCCCTCGACGTGCACGAGGAGGCCGACGGACCGCACCCCAGCGCCTGGCTCTCGCTCATGACCCACACCACCCGGGAGGCCGACCTGCGGGCCTGCCTCGCCGACCTGTCGCGGCGCGAGTTCGTCCGCGGGCCGGTGCGCATGATGCGCGGCGAAGGGTTCTGACCCGATGAGCGGCGGGACGCCGGCCGCGCCGCAGCGCTGGGCGCGGGTCCGGGTACCCGCGACCTCGGCCAACCTGGGCCCCGGCTTCGACGCCCTGGGCGTCGCCCTCGGCCTCTACGACGACGTCGCCGCCGCCCTCCAACCGCCCGCGGCCGGCGTCCACGTCGACGTCACCGGCCAGGGGGCGGCGTCCGTGCCACGCGACGGGTCGCACCTCGTCGTGCGGATGATCCGGCAGGCCTGCGGCGAGTTGGGGGGCGACCCGTCGAGCGGGGTCCGCCTCGTCTCGACCAACCGGGTGCCGCACAGCCGCGGGCTCGGGTCGTCGGCGGCCGCCATCGTCGCCGGGCTAGCGCTCGGGCACCTGCTGTGCCGTCCGGGGAAGGACCTCGACCTCGACTGGCTCGCCGACCGGTCGTCGCGTCTCGAAGGCCATCCCGACAACGCGAGCGCCGCCGTGTTCGGGGGAGTGGTGCTGGCGTTCAGCCCCCCTGCACCCGACGACGGCGTGCCGCCGGCCACGCTCGTCGACCGGCTGCCGGTGCACCCGGACATCGGGTTCGTCGCCCTGGTGCCCGACCACGAGGTCGCGACCTCGGGGGCGCGGCAGGTGCTGCCCGACGAGGTGAGCCGCGCCGACGCCGTGCAGCAGGCGATCCGCTCGGCGCTGCTCGTCCGGGCGCTCACCGCCGCTCCTGACCGGCTGCTGCTCGCCACCGAGGACTTCCTGCACCAGCGCTACCGCGCGACGCTGATGCCCGAGTCGTGGCGGCTGGTCTCGGCGCTCCGCGAGCGGGGCCTCCCGGCCGTGGTCTCGGGCGCGGGTCCGACCGTTCTGGTGCTCGGGCCCGCCGGCGTCCTCGAGGGCCTCGACGATCCCTCGCTGCGCCCCGCGCTCGCCGGATTCGTGCCGGTCGCGCTCCCGGTGGGCCACGGCGTGGAGGTCGTGGCGAGCGGCGTCGGGGAATAATCCCACCCGGATTGGTGCTTTCCCGGTGCCGCGGTTTTTGTCCCAGCCCCGGCCTTGGTATATTTCTCGACGAAGCACTCCGGCGGTCAGCGAAAGATCGCACGATGAGTTCGTTTCGATCTGTGCCCCGGAAGAAACCGCCGATTCGTCGGTGACCGCACGCGGTGAGGCACAGCAGCCCGAACAAGTCATCGCTCCAGCCGGGTGTTCCCCGCCACCAGCAGATCAGCCCCGCACGCCTCGTGCCGGCGCACCCTGTGGCCCACGCCGGGCATCCCACCCGTCGCCCCATGCGGTCGGTGCGCCATGATCCGCTCCACACCGGCGGTCGTCGCCGACGACCGCCGCAGAAAGGCATTCTGTGACCGATACCGCCACCGCAGCGCCCCTGACTGCGATGAAGCTGCCCGAACTCAAGTCGATCGCTCAGGGCCTCGGCATCAAGGGCGCCGGCGCCATGCGCAAGGGCGACCTCGTCGCCGCGATCCAGAACCGCCGCACCGGCGGCCCGGCAGCCCAGACGGCCCCCGCGCAGACCGCGCTCGTCGCCGCGCCCCAGCAGGCCCCGGCGCGGGCCGGCCGCACCAGCGGCGAGCACGACCAGACCCGCCGCGACCAGGGCGAGCACGACCGGGCCCGCCGCGACCAGGTCGGCGAGCGCGACCATGGGGAGGACCGGCGTCCGGCCGAGGAGACCCCGGCGTCGTCGCCGCAGGCGCGCGACGAGGTGCGCGACGAAGTCGGCGCCCGCCTCGCCGAACTGAGCAGCCAGACCGGACGCCGCCGGCGCCAGCGCGGCCGCGACGGGGAGGCCCCCGAGGCGGCCGCCGTCGCGGAGGCCGTCCGCACCGTGAGCGACGACACGTCTTCCTCCGACTCCGACAGCTCGGGGTCGCGCGACTCGCGCAACCGCTACGACGACGACTCAGCGGGTGGTGGACGTCGCAACCGGCGCCGCCGCCAGCGCGACCGGCAGAACCGCCGCAACCGGCCCACCGAGCGCACGATGGACACCGAGCCGACGGTCTCGCCCGACGACGTGCTCGTCGAGGTGTCCGGCGTCCTCGACGTGCTCGACAACCACGCGTTCGTCCGCACGTCGGGCTACCTCCCGGGCCCCAACGACGCCTACGTGAGCCTCTCCCTGGTGCGCCGCTACGGCATGCGCAAGGGCGACGTCGTCCGCGGCTCGCTCAAGCAGCCGCACGAGGGCGAGCGCCGCGAGCGCTACAACCCGCTCGTGCGGGTCGAGTCGATCAACGGGCTCGACCCCGAGCAGGCGAAGTCGCGTCCCGACTTCAGCAAGCTCACCCCGCTCTACCCGCAGGAGCGGCTGCGGCTCGAGACCACGCCCACCAACATGACCGGGCGGATCATCGACCTCGTGTCGCCGATCGGCAAGGGCCAGCGCGGCCTCATCGTGTCGCCGCCCAAGGCCGGCAAGACGATGATCATGCAGAACATTGCCAACGCGATCACGACGAACAACCCCGAGGTGCACCTCATGGTGGTGCTCGTCGACGAGCGTCCCGAGGAGGTCACCGACTTCCAGCGCACGGTCTCCGGCGAGGTGATCGCCTCGACGTTCGACCGCCCGGCCGAAGACCACACCGTGGCCGCCGAGATGGCGATCGAGCGGGCCAAGCGGCTGGTCGAGATGGGCCGCGACGTCGTCGTGCTGCTCGACGGCATCACCCGCCTGGGCCGCGCCTACAACCTCGCCGCGCCGGCGTCCGGGCGCATCCTGTCCGGTGGTGTCGACTCCGCCGCCCTCTACCCGCCCAAGAAGTTCTTCGGCGCCGCCCGCAACATCGAGAACGGCGGCTCGCTCACCATCCTCGCCACGGCCCTCATCGAGACCGGCTCGAAGATGGACGAGGTGATCTTCGAGGAGTTCAAGGGCACCGGCAACATGGAACTGCGGCTGCGGCGCGAGCTCGCCGACAAGCGCATCTTCCCGGCCATCGACGTCGACGCCTCGGGCACGCGACGCGAGGAGCTGCTGCTCGGCCGCGAGGAACTGGGCATCATCTGGAAACTGCGCCGGGTGCTGGCCGGTCTCGAAGACCAGGCGGCGCTCGAAATGCTGCTCAACCGCCTGCGCAAGACCCAGAACAACTCCGAGTTCCTCGTGCTCATCTCGCGCACGACCCCCGGGGGCCAGGACTGACGGGGGAATATCCCGGCGACGGCGGCCGTTGTGCTGCCGTCGCCGCTCGGTGTCCGCACCCGTCGGCCGGGAATTCCCGGTTTGCCTGTGGGACGCCGGCGCGGCAAACTTGACCCTCGGTGCCGGTTCACGCCAGCGTCCCATCCAGACGCCCGGATCGTGATCGATCCCCTCAGGCGACCCGGCTCGTCCACCCAAGGAGAACACATGAAGCAGGGCATCCACCCCGAGTACGCCGATACGCAGGTCGTCTGCACCTGTGGCAACACGTTCACCACCCGCAGCACGGCCAAGGGCGGCGTCATGCACGCCGACGTGTGCTCCGAGTGCCACCCGTTCTACACCGGCAAGCAGAAGATCCTCGACACCGGTGGCCGCGTGGCCCGGTTCGAGCGCCGCTACGCCAAGAAGAAGTGAGACAGCGCCCTTGGGGCGCCGAGCTTCGACTCCGCCGCACCACGGGTGCCGCGGACCCGCATGGGGCCCCTCCCGGGGCCCCATGCGTGCGTTCGGGGGCCCTCGCGGCGGATCACCACAACTGAGGAAGGGGCGCACCGGTGTTCGAGGCAGCCGCTGGACTGCGCGAGGAGTTCGCCGACCTCGAGCGGCAGATGGGCGACCCGTCGCTGCACGCCGATCCGCGGCGGTCGCGCCGGGTGGGCCGTCGTTATGCGGAACTCGCGCCGATCGTGCGCGCCCTCGACGAGCGCGACCGTCTCACCGGTGACCTGGCGGCGGCCCGCGAACTCGCCGAGGAGGACGCCGCC
>JAJYQH010000049.1:0-5091 GCA_021794705.1 Actinomycetes bacterium
TCGACGACGCGGAGGCGGACGCGCGCGAGGAGGAACTGGTGCAGCGCCTGCTCTCGGCGTCCGCCCAGCAGGACCAGAGTCTCGAGGTGGGAGGAGGGAGTTGATGGCTGAGAAGCTCACGGTGCGACGGGTCGGAGAACACGCCCTGGCCGAGGTCGCCGACCTCGTCGGATGCCCCGCCGAGGGTGTGACCGGCATCCGGGGCACCGACGGCGGGTGGATCGCCACCATCGAAGTGCTCGAGGTCGGACGCGTCCCCGAGACGACCGACGTGCTCGCCAGCTACGAGGTGACCGTCGACCGGGACGGTGACGTCACCGAGTTCCACCGGGTGCGCCGCTACCTGCGGGGACAGGTCGACGACTGATGAGCGACAACACACCGGAGCAGTACCGCTCGGGCTCGCCTCCGGCCCGGCGCGACGGCCCCACGTTCGTGGGGACCGGCCGCAAGGGGCAGGAGACCCTCGCCGACATCCTCGAGCGCGTGCTCGACAAGGGCATCGTCATCGTCGGCGACATCCAGGTGCGCCTGCTCGACATCGAGTTGCTCACGATCAAGATCCGGCTCATGGTCGCCTCGGTCGAGCGAGCCAAGGAGATGGGCATCAACTGGTGGGAGGGGGACCCGTTCGTCAGTCACCAGGTCGACGACGGTCCCGACCGGGCGGAACTGCAGAACCGGGTCGGGGAACTCGAACAGCGGCTCGCCCGCATCGAGGGCCGGGAGACCGGCGAGGTGTCCCGGACGGAGCGGCGCGCATGACCGCCACCCCCCTCCAGCAGGTCGTCCATGCGTACGGCGTCGTGTCCGCGGAATTCCGCGGGTCCCTGCCGTCAGGGCTCGGCGACGCCCCTGTCGAGGTGTTCTCCCTCGCCGATCTCGGCGTCCTGGTGAGCCGCCTGGACGCCGCCAGCTTCGGCGAGGCGGTGTGGCAGATGCACGGCACCGACCCCGGATGGGTGGAGCGGGTGGCCGGGCAGCACCACCGCGTACTGCAGGCCGCCGTCGAGCAGGGCGACGTGCTGCCGCTGCGGCTTCCCGGCATCTACGCCGA
Source organism: Actinomycetes bacterium (assembly GCA_021794705.1). Taxonomy (GTDB): domain Bacteria; phylum Actinomycetota; class Actinomycetes; order Propionibacteriales; family Propionibacteriaceae; genus JAJYQH01. The sequence goes on from JAJYQH010000049.1 coordinate 1,058, forward strand.
CACGAACGCCGTCGGGTCGGTGCTCGCGGGACAGCTCGACGTGCTGCGGGGCGCGTTCGCGCGGGTGCGTGGGCGGGTGGAGCTGGGGGCGAAGGCGTTCGCGCTCGCGGAGCCCGAGCAGCCCGAGGCGGGACGACCGGCGAGCGGGCGCGACTACCTGCTGGGTCGGGCGGCTGCCGGTGCCCGCCGGGAACACGCGCGCGACCGGGCCAACGCGGCCGTGGTGGCCGCCCACGAGCGGATGGCGGCGCTGGCGGCGTCCGCCGTCACCAATCCGCCCCAGGACGCCGCGCTGTCGGGACGCCGCGAGCCGATGCTGCTCAACGCCGCCTACCTCGTGCCACGGGCGAGCCTCGACGATGTCGTCGAGCTGGTCGAGACGCTGGGGGCCGACCTGGCGGCTGACGGGGTGGCCCTGGAGGTCTCCGGGCCGTGGCCGCCGTACAACTTCGTCGCCGAGGCCGACATCACCGCGGCGGGAGCCGACCTGTGAGCATCGACTACGTCGGCAACCAGGACGACATCGCCCTGGTCGACCTCATCGACCGGCTCATCGACGGTGGCGTCGTCCTCACCGGCGACATCCTGTTGTCGATCGCCGACGTCGACCTCGTCTACCTGGGCGTGCGGCTCGTGCTGGCCCCCGCGCACAGGGTGCACGTGCCCTCGCTCGGGCTCGGCCCGCCATCGGGGAACGAGCCCTGACGTGCTGCTCGTCTACGCCGTCGTCCCCTCGGCGGCCCACCGCGATCCCGGCCGCCTCCCGCCAGGGTTGAGGCTGCTGGACGGCGGCGCGGTGGGCGTCGTGTACGAGGAGCTGCACGGGCCGCCCGGCACGAGCGCCGAGGACGTCGCGCGCTTCGGACAGGTGGTCCGTCGCCTCGCCGGGGACGCCGACGTCCTCCCCGTCCGCTACGGCACGATGACCGAGTCGCTCGAGGAGCTCGGTCGCCTGCTCGTCGCCCGGGGGGAGGAGTGGGAGGAGCGCCTGCGCCGGGTCGCCGGCTGCGTCGAACTGGTCGCGCACCTGCCGGCGTCCCCGCTCACCCCACCCGCGGACGCCGGCGGCTCCGGCACCGAGTACCTCATGACCCGGGTGCGCCGGGGCCGCCAGGTGGCATCCCTGGTGGAGGAGGTGTCGCTGGCCGTGGCGGACGTCGCCAGGGCGGTCCGGCCGCTGCCGGCCGCCGACGAGGTGCGGATCGCCTTCCTCGTGGAGGAGCACCGGGTCGACGGCCTCCTGCCCGCCCTGCAGGGATGGGTCGACAGGTCGGGACTCACCCCGGTGCGGGTGAGCGGCCCGTGGCCGCCGTTCAGTTTTGCGGAGGAGGAGTCGTGAGCGAGTGCCGTGACAACGACATGTGGCCCCTGAGCGAGGGAGGCCACCACGTCGACGCGCCCGGGCTGTCGCGGCGGGTCGCGGCCGACCCCGAGGATGTCGAGAAGGGCCTGGCCCAACTGGTGCTCACGATCATCGAGCTGCTGCGCCAGCTCATGGAGAAGCAGGCGATCCGCCGGGTCGAGGCGGGCGGCCTGTCCGACGACGACATCGAGCGGCTCGGCACGACGCTCATGCTGCTGGACGCCCGCATGCAGGAGCTGCGCGACCACTTCGGCCTCACGGCGGACGACCTCAACCTCGACCTCGGTCCCCTCGGCCGGCTGCTGTAGCCGGCCACGCCGCCAACCTTTCGACGTTGACCACCGACTTCGGTGGTCAACGTCGACCTGTTGAGGGCGAGGCACCACCCCGCCCGGTCGGGCCGCCGCACGGGGCCGTTGTCGACCCGGGGACGGCGGGGGCATCATGAGCCATGACGGACAGCCACCCCGGCCGCGTCCGGGTCGCGGCACTCTTCGACGACCTCGCCCCGCGCTACGACCAGGGCCCCGTGCCGTGGTTCCGGCCGATCGCCGCCCGGCTCGTCGACCTGCTCGACCCCCAGCCGGGCGACCGGGCGCTCGACGTGGGGGCCGGGCGTGGCGCCGCCACCTTCCCGCTGGCCGAAGCGGTGGGCGCCACCGGTCGGGTGGTCGCCGTCGACCTCTCGCCCCGCATGTGCGACCTGCTCCGCACCTCCGTGGCGGACGCGGGCGCGGCGCAGGTCGAGGTGGTTGTCGGTGAGGCTCGACCAGGCACACTTGGCGCGTCCCAGTTCGACGTGGTCGCGGCGTCCCTCGTGCTCTTCTTCGATCCCGAGCCGGCGGCGACCCTGTCCGACTGGATGCGGCTGCTGCGCCCCGGCGGCCGGATCGGGCTCACGACGTTCGGCCCGGTCGACGACGCGTGGACCGCCGCCGAACGGCGGGTGCTCGCGCACGCCCCCGCCGACATGCTGGACGTCCGGACCTCGGGCACCCGCGGGGTGTTCGGCAGCCCGAGCGCGATGGCCGGCCTGCTCGAGCAGTGCGGGGCGATCGAGGTGGGCAGTCACGACGAGCCGCTCGAGGTGACACTGCCGGACGCCGGCGCGTGGCGGGCGTGGACGATGACGCTCGGGATGCGCCAGATCTGGGAGTCCATTCCCCCACCCCGTCGCGAGGAGGTCTTCGTCGCCGCCGCGACCGAGCTCGAGGGGGCCCGAGGCGCCGACGGGCGGCTGCACCTCACCCAGCAGGTGCGGTACACGGTCGGGCGCGCCCCCTGAACGGCGTCGTCGCTGGGAACGACCCGGCGTTCCGACGGCCGGTCCTCAGTGGGCGGCGCCGGCCTGGAGGACGGTCGCGATCCGCTCGAGCTGGTCGGCGTCCACCGGGGACGGGTTGGGGCCGTCGGCGAGGGATGCGGAACCGGGGTGTTCGGGTGCGAACTCCGGGCACGTGCGCAGCTCGGCGGCGCTCACCAGCACCTGCGGCGCGACGAACGCGAGCTCGGCGTCCACGGCCGACGAGACCTCCTCGCTGCTCGTCGAGTGAGCCCGGTGCAGCGGCTGGGAGTCGGCCAGCCGGGTCTCGTTGACCATCGCGTAGCCGAACAGGCCGGCGGCCTCGTCCGGGCCGGTCTGCCACAGGAGGAACAGGTCGTCGGGGCGGATGTCGTCGTCGTGCCGACCGACCGGCAGGATCCAGGAGTCGACGCCCGCCCGGTAGTCGGCGAGGCAACTGGCCGCCCGGTCGGCGCTCATCCGGAACAGCCAGCAGGCCATCGCCCCCGGCTCGGTGCGCATCACGCCGGCGACCAGCCGCAGGTTCCGTGCCGCCAGCCGCACCGACTCGTCCTGCCGGATCGAGCGGATGACCTGCTCAGGGTCGATGCCCTGCTCGTCGCGCCACCGGGCGAGGGCGTCGAGGTCGTCGCGGCCGGGAACCTCGGCCGTGCCGGTTCGGCGGTGGTGCCAGGCGAGGGCGTCGTCGGCGTAGTCGATGACGGCCCACGGCCAGGCCGTGCGGATCGCGTCCAGCGAGTCCCGGACGCCGCGACCCGTGTGCAGCAGGTAGGCGAACACGAGCGAAGGGCTGCGGTTGACGCCCATGTGGCAGTGGACGAGCGCCTTCGTCCCCGGGCGGGCGAGGGCGTCGTCCAGCCAGCTCGTGGCCTCGTCGAACCAGCTGTCGGGCAGGGTGTCGCCGTTGTCGTCGACGCCGAGGTGCAGGTAGGCGACGCCCGGTGCCCGCCGGGCGACGTAGTCCTCGTCCGACCACTCGAGCCGGGTGTCGAGGATGTGCGTGACGCCGCGGTCGACGAGTTCGGCGAGCTGGGCGCGGGCCAGGTCGGGGTCGATCGAGTCGAGGTCGCCGCCGACGAGCAGCCGGTCGGTGACGAACGCGGCCCGGGCCCTGGCGAATGGGGCCTGGCCCTCCAGCCGCGCCTGGCCCTGCGGGGATGTCGTCACTGCTGCCTCCTGTGCCCCTGGCACCGTCTCATGGCCGCACCGACGCCGGCCGGGCGTCGACGGCGTCCGGTGGCGCGCCCCGGCGCCGCAGTTCGTCGGTGGCCCGCACGATCCCCCCGTGTTCGAGTCCGGCGAGGGTCGAGCGGCCCGACCAGCGCACCCGCCCTCGCAGGCGGACCTCGATGTCCAGTGTCCCTCCCA
>JAJYQH010000049.1:5101-8989 GCA_021794705.1 Actinomycetes bacterium
TCCCAGGTGTTCGAGGGCTCCGGCGACATTGCGGCGCTCCCGCGGCAGCGGCACGGGCAGGACGTGGGCGGCGTCCGGCGGCGACTCGCCGTGGATCTCGACCGACCACGGGCCGCCCCGGCCGCGCAGTGTCCACTGTCCGTCGGCCACCCGCGCACGCACGGGGGAGGTGCCCGGGTTCCCGAGCCGGATGAGCGTCCCGTCGGGCAGGCGGACGACGACCGCGGTCACCTCGACCCGGAGCCCGCCCACCGTGACGACGCCCCCGGCGAAGGCGACGCAGGCGTCCGGCTCGGCGAACCCGTGCGCCTGCCCCCACCACCAGGCCTCGGGGAAGCCCCCGGCTCCCCAGTTCTTCTCGGCGTAGACCTCGGCGCCGGTGAGGTCCCAGACCTGGTCACCGAGGGTGGCGGTGCCCTCGGCCCGGCCGCCGAGCAGCCAGGGATGCCAGTACTGGTTGAGCGCCGGCACCGCCTGGAACACGCTCGACCCCCCGAACCCCCGTCGTGGCCACGGCGCGTGGCCGGTGATCCGCACGTCGAGGCGGGCGTCCGGGCCGAGGTCGACCCGCACGTGCTCGGGGACGCCGCGGAAGGCGGCTCCCGCATGGGCGCCGAGCGCCGAGGGGTCGGCCCAGGCGGCGGGGTGGACGGCCGTGCGCAGGAAGCCGCCGCGCAGCCCCGCAAGGCCCAGCGTCGCCCAGCTGCCGTCGTCTGCCCGGTTGACCCCGTTGAGCGCGACGACCACCTGGCCGGTGCCGGGCTGGGTGAAGCGCCAGAAGTAGCCCTCCATCCGGACGCCGGTGTGCGCGCGCAGCGGGTCGCCGAACGGCAGGTCGGCCCCCGTGGCGCGGTAGCGGCGGAGCATTTCCCCACCCTAGGTGGGCTGCCCGGCGTCCGGAACCCTCCCGGTCGGCGGGCGATGGGGGCTGGGAAACCCAGCCGTGGCACGACCCCGGCGACTGGACCGGGATCGGGAGGGGCGGGGGGGCGGCGACGAGAAGCGCGAGGTCGACACTGCCCGAATTGCAGGCGATCAGGGGTGAGGAGTGCCCTAGTGACCACGACCCCCCGACGTGCCTGCAGATCCGGCAGTGGGCCGGTCGGCTCGCGTCGGCACGCCTGGATCGAAAGGGGTGGGGGCCGAATCAAAAGCGGCCCGGACGCCGCCGGCGTCCGGTGACCGCCGCCCACAGCAGCGGGACGACCGAGCCGATCATCAGCCAGTGCCCCAGGGTGGGCTCGGACGCCGTGACCAGGGCGCCCGCGGCGAGCAGGGCCGCGAAGGCGAGGATGCCGGTGATGCGGTTGAGCGCCCGCTCGAGCCGGCGGACGTGCAGGTTGAGCAGGGGCGTCTGTGCCGTGAGCTCACCCCGCTCGGCCATCGTGAGGACGCGGTCGGCGCGACCGGGAAGGGCCAGCGCGACCCGGGCCAGCTTCACGGCCTCCGTCCGGATCATCGTCGCGGTGGAGCCGCCCTCCTCGCCGACCAGCTTGGCCGCGTAGGGGGTGATGGTGCTCCAGATGTTGAAGTCGGGGTCGAGCCCGGTGCACATGCCCGAGAGCATCCCGATGCAGCGTCCGAGCAGCAGCAGGTTCTCGGGAAGCTGGAACGGCAGGTCGATCATGAGGTCGCGGAACTGCAGTCCGAACCGCATCATCTCGGCCGGGTCGACGCTGCGCAGCTGGTCCATGCTCATGCCGCCGAACCGGTCGAACACCTGGGTGGTCGCCCGCTCGATGAGCTTGAGATCCGCCCCCGGCAGCAGCACGTCGAGCACCTTCATGCTGGCCACGAGTCGCGGGCCGTCCTGGGTGCCGACCGCGACGAGCGCCTCGCGCAGCCCGTCCCGCAGCTTGTCGGGGACGTGACCGACCATGCCGAAGTCGATGAAGGTGAGCGTCCACTCGGGGGCGCCGGCCGCGGCGTCCGGGTGCGGCGTGACGAACAGGTTGCCGGGGTGCGGGTCGGCGTGGAAGAAGGCGTCGGTGAAGATCTGCTGGAGGTAGGTGTCGGCGAGGACCTTCGCCACCTCGCCCCGGTCGATGCCCGCCGCGGTGATGCCCGCGTGGTCGCCGATCTTGATCGCGCTGACGTCCTCGAGGGTCAGCACCCGCCGGGCGGTGAGCTCCCACACGACGCGCGGCACGCCGATGCGGGGGTCGTCGGCGAAGTTCTCCGCGAAGGTCTCGGCGTTGGACGCCTCGGCGAGGTAGTCGACCTCCTGCAGCGTCGTGGCGGCGAACTCCTCGACGAGGGCCGGCACGTCGGCGCGGTCGGCGACCGGGCGGTAGTGGGTGAGCCACCGGCCGACCCGGCGCAGGGCGGAGAGGTCGACCTCGATCACCTGCTGGATGTGCGGGCGCTGCACCTTGACCACGACGTCGGCGAAGCCGAGCTCGGCGGCGTCCTGGTCGCGGAGCCGGGCGCGATGGGCCTGCCCGAGGGACGCCGCGGCGAGCGGCTCGGTGTCGAACCAGGCGAAGTGCTCCGACAGGGGCAGGTCGAGCTCGGCGTGCGCCACGTCACGGATGGCGGCGAAGTCCTCCGGCGGCACCTCGTCCTGCAGCCCGGACAGTTCGGCGGTGATCTCCGGGGGAAGGACGTCGAGGCGCGCGGACAGGAACTGCCCGACCTTGATCATCAGGCCGCCCATCGAGATCGCGAGCGCGCGGAAGCGGACGGCGGTGCGCAGGTTGCGCGCCAGCCGGGTGCGGTCGGACAGGCGCCCGAGCCCGACCCGGCGCAGCACGATCTCCCACCAGATGAACCCCGCGGTCACCCGCGCGAAGAAGAACACGATCCGGCGGTAGCGGGCTCGCAGGGTCGACTGCTTCATCCAGGCTCCGGGTGCTCGGGGACGCCGGTGCGCTCAGTCCTCGGCGAGGATGGCGTAGAGCTTCTTGCGGGCGGCGTCCAGCACCTCGGCGGCGGCGGACCGCTGCGCCGCGGACCCGGTGCGCCCGACCTGGAGCACGGCGGGCATGAGGCGTCCGACGGCCTGGTGGAAGGCGCCGGCGTCCGGGGCGGACGCGCCGACCTCCTCCCACGGGGCGGGCCTGCCGGCGGTCTCGCTGACCGCGGCCCGGCCGGCGTCCGTGAGGCTGTACACCTTCTTGCCGTCAACCTGTTCGGCGCTCACGAGGCCTTCGTCGGCGAGCAATTGCAGGGTCGGGTAGACCGACCCCGCACTCGGCTTCCACACGCCCCCGCTGCGCTGCGCGAGCTCGTGGATGATCTGGTAGCCGTGCATGGGCTGTTCCGCCAGCAGCCTCAGGACGGCGTCGCGGATGTCACCGCGACGGGCGCGCGGACCGGCAGTGGCGACGCCGGAGAGGCGGTCCATGAGGTCGGCGAGGGGCGGGAACCGGTGGCCGAAGGGGCCGAATGCGGGATCGGTATGCATGGGATTCTCCCTAGAAACAGCTCGCGATATATCGGGAGCTATCGTCAACGGTACACGGGGCCCAAATGGCGGACGCCGGAATCGCTCACGACGCGCTCGACTCCTACCGCGCGGCTCCTGAAGCCCGTGCCGGCACCGACTCGGCCGGTCGGGGTCATCCGCGGAAGGCGGGCAGGGCGGCGGGCAGGTCGACCCGCTGCGGCACGGGGGCACCCGAGCCGGCGGACGCCGCCGCGGCGGCCTCCTGGTGGATGAACGCGCCGAGCTCGGAGATCGTCGACATGAGCGGCGCGGGGAAGACCACCGTGGTGTTCTTGTCGACGCCGATCTCCACGAGGCTCTGCAGGTTGCGCAGCTGGAGCGCCAGGGGGTGGGCCATCATCGTGTCGGAGGCATCGCCGAGTGCCGCCGCGGCCAGGGCCTCACCCTCGGCGTTGATGATCTTGGCCCGCTTCTCGCGCTCGGCCTCGGCCTGGCGGGCC
>JAJYQH010000130.1 GCA_021794705.1 Actinomycetes bacterium
CCGAGCGCTCCTCGGGGGTGAGCCGGTTGCCGCGGGCGAGCGCCCAGCGGTAGCGGTCGGAGGCGAACTGCTCGGCCTCGGCGCGCACCTCGTCCAGCGTCCGGTCGGGGTGGAAGCCGTAGTAGTGCGCGATCGCCGCGTAGGTGGGCAGGAAGTTGATGGACGCCTCGTCGATGCGGAGGTGCTCGAAGTCCTGGGTGCCGAAGTCGAGGACGCTGGAGATGAGGACGAGCCCGTTGAGCGTGAGCGAGTAGCGCGACTGCAGGTGCTCGGCGACCGAGACCGCCCGTGTGGTTCCGTACGACTCGCCGCAGAGGAACTTCGGGCTCATCCACCGGTCTTCGCGGGTCGTCCAGAGCCGGATGAGTTCGCTCACCTGCTCGACGTCCTTCTTCCACCCGTGGTACTGGCCGGGCTTGCCGCCCTCGACGGCCCGCGTGTGCCCGGTGGACATCGGGTCGATGAAGACGAGGTCGCTGACGCGCAGCAGGGTCTGCGGGTTGTCGAGGAGCCCGTAGGGGGGCGGAGTGAGGTCGCCGGGCTCGCCGAAGTCGACCCGGCGGGGACCCAACAGGCCCATGTGCAGCCAGATCGAGCTCGACCCGGGGCCGCCGTTGAAGACGAAGGTGATCGGGCGGGTGGTGACGTCGGCGGCGTCGAGGGTGTAGGCGGTCACCGCCATCTCGGCGCGCGGCGTCCAGCCCTTGAAGGTGTCTTCGGCCACCTCCTCCTCGCGGATGACGATCCGTCCGGTGCGCGCGGTGTAGCGCAGCTCGCCGTCGGCGGTCTGCAGCACGTGATGGGTGGTGACCAGGCGATCCTGGGGTTCGGGGGCCGGGGGCTCGGCCGCCGGCGCGGGGGTGCGGGATGCGTCGTCGCTCATCCCTTCAACCTAGCCATCGCGGCGGCCAGGACGCCGAAGCGCCCCGCCCGGTGGTGGGGGCGGGGCGCTTCGGTCGGGCATCTCAGCTCGCGGTGGTGACGTCGAGCGGAGGCACCTGGCGGCGCACGGACGCCGTGAGCTCGCGGCGGGCCAGCGCCTCGCACTCGAACTTCGCGTCGGCGTACATCATCTGCTCGGGCGGGGTCTTCTGGGTCCACGCGCTGGGGCCGCGGAGCGCGCCGACCACGCCGAGCTCACGGGCGACCTTGAGGTAGCGGATCGCGTCGATGACCACTCCGGCGCTGTTCTCGCTGTCCTGCACCGAGAGCTTGACGTCCATGGTGATCGGGGCGCCGCCGAAGCCCTTGAGCCGCAGGTTGAGGTAGGCCACCTTGTTGTCGCGGAGGTAGGGGATGAACGTGCTCGGGCCGGCGAACAGGCTGTCCTTGGGCACCGGGATGTTGCGGATGTCGTTCTGGGAACGGATGACGTTCTCCTTCGACTTCTTCTTCGAGGCCAGCCGCGACTGCACCATCATGTTGTTGAAGTCGGTGTTGCCGCCGATGTTGATCTGCTGGTGGAACTCCACCTCGGCGCCCCGGTCGAAGGCGAGTTCCTGCAGCACCTGGCTCAGCACGCTGGCCCCCACCTGCGAGCGCATGTCGTCGCCGATGAGCGGCAGCCCGGCGTCGATGAACTTCTGCTCCCACACCGGGTTCGAGGCGATGAAGACCGGGATGCAGTTGAGGAACGCGACGCCCGCGTCGATGGCGGCCTGGGCGTAGAACTCGGTCGCCTCCTGGGAGCCGACCGGCAGGTAGTTGAGCAGGATGTCGGCCTGGGTGTCGCGTAGCACCTGGGCGACGTCGACGGGCTCGGCGTCCGCCACCCGGAACCCGACCTCCTCCGGCTGGGAGGCCATGTGCTCGCTCACGCCGTCGAGCGCCGGGCCCATCTGCACGACCGGTCCCGCGGGCACGTCGGCCTGGAACACCCGGGCGCAGTTCGGCGCACTGAAGATCGCCTCGCCGACCGGCTTGCCGACCTTACGGGGATCGACGTCGAACGCCGCGACGATGTCGATGTCGCCGGCGCGGTAGCCGCCGATGGACGAGTGCATCACGCCGGGGATCTGATCCTCGTCGCGGTCCTTGTAGAACTCGAAGCCCTGGTACAGGGAGGAGAAGCAGTTGCCGACGCCGATGACGGCGACGCGGATCCGTGCTGGTGCCATGTCGAAGTCCCTCCTGGAACGCGTCGGCGCGGGATGTCTGGGAGCTCCTGGGAGCGTCCACACCGACGATCTTTGTTAGGACAATAGAGCAAAGGCGACGGAAATCACGAACGGCCCACCGTCCGGACGCCGGCGGGTGGCGGCGTCCGGGGGCGGGCGGGTGGGTCAGAGAGAGACGCGGACGCGGGCGGCCACCAGGCCGCCCCGGCGCAGGGACGCCCACGCGACGTTCGCGAGGGCGACGATCGAGGTGAAGCCTGCGGAGATGAGGATGGCCGACTCGTGCGCCATCGCGCCGTAGAAGAACCACATGCTCGGCAGGATCCAGCCGAGCACGAGGAAGCCCAGCGAGACCCCGCGGATGTCGACGCGGGTGACGAGCTCGCGGAGTTGCCCGAGGCCGCTCGAGACCTGCGGGACGGTGATGAGCATCCCGAAGATCAGCGCGCCGATGACGGCGTCGACGGTGAACAGCGTGCTCACCAGGGCGAGCGGCAGCCCGTACGTGCGCCACCAGCCGAGCCCGCGGTCGCGGCGGATGAAGGCGAGCACGAGCACGTTGACGATGGTCATGAGCGCGTTCGGGGTGGTGACCAGGGCCGAGTGGGTGAGGAGCCCGTGCAGCGTCCACAGCACGCCGATCGCGAGGAGCAGCTGCCAGAAGAGGAGCGAGAGTCCGGCGCTGGTGCGGGTGCGTCGCAGCTGGAGGATCTGGGGGACGCCGGACACGACGCCCACGGCTCCGCTGAGCCACCCCCACAGGATCGCGAAGGCCATGGAACTCCTCATGCCGCTGGGAGCTCGAGCTCTCCAGCACACATGCTAGCTGACCGATCTGTCAGGTTGGACGTGTGTTCGGCAGCTGTGAGGCGGCGGGACCGCCGGGGTAATGTCGATATGCACACAGTCGTGCGAGAAAGGGACGCCGATGAGCGAAGATCGCGCCGAGGCCATCAACCTCGGACCCAACAACCCGGTCAGCGAAACCGAGGCGCTGCGCGAAGAGACCGTCGCCGAGAGGGTCAATCCCGGCGACCAGCCCGTGGAACCGCCGTTCCCCGAACAGAAGGCCAAGCGGATCAACCCGGGCCCCAACGCCCTGGTCGACCCCGACGAGGTCCAGGAGGCGAACGGCGTCGAGACCCTCGACGCGAAGGAACACCGGATCGATCCCGGCCCCCAGCGCTGAGCCCCGCACCCGGCCGCCCGTCCCCTGTCGTGGGGCGGGCGGTCCCTCGTCCGGGCCCGGTTCGTCGTCCCTCGTCGGCGGCCTTGGCCGACACCACGGCCCACCGGGGGCCACCGCCGGCGCCGGGGGCAGGGGAACCGAGGCGGTATGCTCAAGGCGGCCCAACGCCACCATGTCCAGCGTCACCTGTCGATGGGCGGCGGGTCGATCTGAGCCCCTACACGCCTACAGAGAGTGCGAGCAGTGGAGAACTTCGACCTCACCGCCGTGATTCCGGCGCACAACGCCGCAGACACGATCACGTCCCTGGTCGAGGAGTTCCTCAGCATCTCCGACCTCGCGGTGCAGGTCATCGTCGTCGACGACGCGTCGAGCGACGACACCCCCCGCCTCGTGCAGGGGCTGATGGACCGCCACCCCGAGGTGCTCGCGATCCTCCAGCCCACCAACGGCGGCGCCGGAGTCGCCCGCAACGTCGGGTTCCCCGCGGCCACCGGGCGCTACACGATCTTCTTCGACGCCGACGACCAGCTGCACCCCGACGCCCTCGTCGCGGCCGTGCACGAGCTCGACCGTGGCGAGCAGGACGTCGCGATCCTCAAGTACCGCTACGTGCGGGGCGGCCAGGACACCGACGTGGCGATGAACAGCCACGACCTCAACATCTTCGACAAGGTGCTCGGGTCGGCGTCCAGTCGCACCGTGCGGCTGGTCGACGCCCCCGACCTGCTGCACCTCACCAACTACCCGTGGAACAAGGTGGTGCGCACCGCCACCTTCCAGGAGTCGGGCCTCACCTTCGGGTCGACGACGGTGCACAACGACATCCTCGGCCACTGGCACACCCTGCTGTTCGCCGACCGGATCGTGCTCATCAGCCAGGAGGTGTGCACGCACATCGTGCTGGCGGGTGGGAACAACCTCACCAACCGCAGCAGCCGCGACCGGCTCACCCTCTTCGACGCGCTCGACGAGACCTACGACCTGCTGGTGCGGAACCCGGCGCTGCGCAAGCGCTACGCCCACATCTACTGGGGAAGTGTCATCCGGGTGGCCGGCTGGGCGGCCGCCCGCGTCGACCAGTCGGTGCGCGACGCCTTCGACGCACGCCTGCAGGAGCACCTGCTGCGGATCAACCTCGCCGATTTCTACAACATCCAGGTCCGTCGAGCGCCCTCGCTGGCGCAGACCATCGTCCGCAAGGCGATGGGGTAGGGGGTCGCAGCATGGCTGAACTGTCCATCATCGTCACGAGCTACAACATCGAGAACTACATCGGCGAGTGCCTCGACTCGATCGTGAACCAGACCTTCGCCGACACCGAGATCATCGTCGTCGACGACGGGTCCACCGACTCCTCGCCCGACATCATCCGTGAGTACGCGGAGCGCGACGAGCGGATCGTCCCGGTGCTGCTCGGGACCAACAGCCCCGGCGGGGTGGCGACGGCCGCGAACGCGGGGCTCGACCGGGCGACCTCGCCGTGGGTGGGCTTCGCCGACGGGGACGACCTGTTCGAGTTGGACGCCTTCGGCCGCCTGCTCGAGGCCGCACGCACCTACGACGCCGATCTGGCGATGTGCAACTACCGCGACTTCAGCGACGGGTCGGAGGAGCGGATGGCTCCCGCCGACGAGAAGCGCTGGGCCGACCTCGACCAGGACGTCTACACCCTCACCGAGGAGAACCGGCGCCGGTTCCTGCGCTTCGTCGCGGTGCCGTGGCGCAAGCTGTACCGCCGCTCGTTCCTCGAGGAACACCACATCCGCTTCCCCGTGGGCGACTACTTCTTCGAGGACAACCCGTTCCACTGGTTCTGCCTCGTGCAGGCCAACAAGATCGCCGTCGTCCCCGACGTGCTCTGCTACCACCGGGTGGCCCGGGCCGGCCAGACGATGCAGACCGCCGACGCGCGGCTGTTCAAGATCTTCCAGCACCACGAGACGATCTACCGGTTCCTCGAGAGCATCAGCCGCCTCGACCTGTACAAGACCACGCTGCTGTCGTGGGTCATCTCCCAGATGGAGTGGATCAGCCGGCGGACGCCGCTCCAACTCCGCAGACAGTTCTTCGACGTGCTGCGCCAGGTGTTCGCGCACTACACGATGACCGACGTCAACCGGGCATTGACCGAGGGCAGCAAGGGCACCTACGCCCGGCACCTGTCCGAGGCGCTCATCAAGAACAACTTCGCGGGGTTCAACCAGACCCTCGACGGCAACACCAAGAAGCAGAATCCAGTGATGCGCGGCTGGTACCACCTGCGCTACTCGGGTCCCAAGCGCACCGCGCAGATCACCGCCAAGTACGCGAAGCAGCAGATCGAGCGCCGCACCTCCGGCCGCAAGGCCCCCGTCGTGCAGCGGGGCGTCAGCAACGAGCAGCTGCTGTTCGCGCTCGCCGTGCTCGACCAGCGGCTCGACAGCATCGAGCGTCAGCTGCGCGAGCGGCGCCGCTGAGGGCCTAGGTCGCCGGAACGACCGGCGGCCGGTCGGGCAGGCCGAGGAACCGCAGCACGTCGGCGGCCTCGGCTTCCAGGGCGGCGCGCACCCGGCGGTTCAGGGGGCGAAGCGGCGTCACGGTGACCACCCCGCCCGGGAGGCTCCAGGTGCCCGCCACCCGGCCGTCGACGAGTGCCGTGGCGTGGAACATGCCGTTCGACGTCACGACGTCCCGATGCTCCCCCGTGACGAAGGTGCGGTCGGACCAGCCGTGCAGCACCGGGTCGAACATGCCCAGCAGCCGGGGCGGTGGCAGCTCGGCCGGCTCGTGGCTGCCGGTGAGAACGGTCAGGTCGGGGCCGGCGGGTTCGGTCTCCGCCGCGATGAGGGCGAGGGCCCGCCGCGCGTCGCCGAGCGTGAGGCCCGCATAGGCCGCGAGGTCGCGTGGGCCGGCCGGCCCGTGCCCGGCGAGGTAGCGCCGACCGAGCAGGGCGAGGCAGGCGTCCCGGTCCGGGGCGTCGACGCTGCCGAGCCAGCGCCTCGCGTCGACGAACAGCTGGACGCCGGCACGCACCGGTCCCCGGACGACGAACTCCCGCAGCGACGCGGCGGCGAGCAGATGCACCAGTACCTGCCCGGCCGTGGGGACGCCGGCGGCGTCCAGTTCCGCCCGGAGCTCGTCGCGGCCGCGCGCCCCGTCCGCGAGGGCCTCCACGATCACTGCGACGCCCTTGTCGATCGTCGACGGACCGATCCCCAGCTGGGCGAGCCGGCGCTCGACGGCCGGGGCGATCCGCGGGGCCGTGAGCGCGTGCAGCCACGGGTAGTCGGCGGCCCGGACGAGGTGCAGGGTGCCTCGGCAGAGCCAGGTCACCAGCAGCGTGCCGTCGCTCAGCGCGGCGTCGACCTGGGCCGCGGTGCACCCCCGGGTGCGCGAGCGGATCGCCAGGCGGAACGCGCGGGCGTCCTGCCCCTGCACCGCGAGCAGGCGTTCGACGACGTCGGCAGGCCGCCCGGCGGGCCGGTCGAGCAACTGGGCGTGCAGCCGGGCCGCGGCCACCCCCGCCACGGCGTCCATCTGCGTGCCCCGCGTGCGGTCGTGCGTCCGGCGCTCAGTGCGAGGTGACGTAGAACGCGGCGATCGGCGTCTTCTCGTCGAGTGCCGCGAGGATGCCGTCGGCGGCGGTGAGCGCCTCGGCGATCGTCTTGTCCATGTCGAGGTAGCGGTAGGTGCCGAGCCGCCCGACGAAGGTGACGCCGTCGGCGTCCTCGGCCGCCTCGAGGTACTGGTTGAGCAGCGTCTTGTCGTTGGCGAGCCGGATCGGGTAGTAGGGGATGTCGTCGGGGCCGCACTCGCGCGAGTACTCGCGGAAGGCCACCGACTTCTCGTGCGTCTCCCACGGGGCGAAGTGCTTGTGCTCGGAGATGCGGGTGAACGGCACCTCGTAGTCGCCGTAGTTCATCACCGAGCAGCCGAGCAGGTCGCCGTCGTAGCGGATCTCCTCGAAGTCGAGGGTGCGGTAGCCGAGACGGCCGTAGCGGTAGTCGAACCACGCGTCGAGGGGGCCGGTCCAGATCGAGTGGTCGTACTGCCCGCGGAGTTCCTCGGAGTAGGGCGTCGACAGGTGCACGGTGATGCCGGGGTGGTCGAGGATGTGCTCGACGATCTCGGTGTACCCGTTGCGCGGCATCGCCTGGTGCGGGTGGTTGAAGTAGGAGTCCTCGTAGGTGAACCGTACGGGGAGCCGCTTGAGAATGGACGCCGGCAGCTCCGTCGGCTCCATGCCCCACTGCTTCTTCGTGTAGCCGTAGAAGAAGGCCTCGTACATCGGACGCCCGACGAACTTGAGCGCCTGCTCCTCGAAGTTGGCCGGCTCGCCGATCGACGTGTCCGCCTGCTCGGCGATGAACGCCCGCGCCTCGTCGGGGCTCAGGGCCTTGTCGAACAGCTGGTTGATGGTGAGCAGGTTGACCGGGAGCAGGAAGACGCGGCCGCCGACGGTCGTCCGCACCCGGTGGTTGAACGGCACCATCTCGCCGAACTGGTTGACGTACTCCCACACCCGCTCGTCGTCGGTGTGGAAGATGTGCGGGCCGTACTTGTGGACGAGGACGCCGGTGTCGGGATCGCGCTCGGTGTAGCAGTTGCCAGCCACGTGACTACGGCTTTCGTAGACGTCGACGGTGTGACCGGCCTCGGCCAGGCGGCGGGCGATGACGGCGCCGGAGAAGCCGGCCCCGGCGATTCCGAACTTCATGGACAGGTCCCCTCAGCAGTTTTCGGTGAGGCTATCACCAGAGGTCGGAGGCCTGAGCGGGCTCGCGCCGGGGCGCCGGAAGGCCCGATGGTAGGGTGCCGGGCATGAGCCCGCAGCCGCCGTCGTCCGGCGCGACGACGCCTCGGTGGAGCGTGGTCATCCCGGCTCACAACTGCGCCGACCTGCTCGTCCCGTGCCTCGAGAGTGTGCTCGGCCAGGTGTCGCACCGCGACGACGTCGAGGTGGTGGTGGTCGACGACGGGTCGACCGACGATCCCGCGGCCGTCGTCGCCCGGGTGGGTGCCGGCCGGGTCCGGCTGGTGCGCAACGAGCGGGCCCTGGGGGCGGTGCCGAACTTCAACCGCTGCCTGCGCGAGGCCCGCGGGGAGTACGTCCACCTGCTGCACGGCGACGACGTCGTGCTGCCCGGGTTCTACGAGGCCATGGACGCCGCCCTGGCCGGAGCCGACGTGGCGGCGTCCTTCTGCCGCACCCAGCACATCGACGCGGTCGGCACGCCGATCGCGGTCACCCGCAGCTACGTGCCGGGGGGCGGGGTCTGGGGGGACGCGCTGCGCCAGCTCGGGAGCAGCAACCGGGTCGCCGCACCCTCGATCGTCGTCAAGGCGAGCACGTACGCCCGGGTCGGGGGGTTCGACGAGAGTCTGCCGCACGCCGCCGACTGGGACATGTGGGCCCGCGCCGCCACCGCGGGCGACATCTGGTTCGTCGACCGGGTGCTGGCCCAGTACCGCGTGCACGGCGCCAACGACACGGCGAAGCGGCTGCGCACCGGCGCCAACATGGAGGAGCGGTACCGCGCGTTGGAGCACGTGCTCACCCACGTCCCGGACGCCGAGCGCCCCGGCCTCCGCCGCCGGGGGGCCGCCCTCGGGGCCGTGTACGCCGCGCGGCAGGCCGTCCGGCAGCTGCGGCGGGGCGACGTACGC
>JAJYQH010000067.1 GCA_021794705.1 Actinomycetes bacterium
TGCCGGCGAGCAGGGTCGACTTGCCCGAGCCGCTGGCGCCGAGCAGCAGCACCCGTTCGCCGTCCGGGATGTCGAAGCTGACGTCACGGACGGCCCAGGCGCGACGCCCGGCGTGCCGCCATCCCCAGCCGCGGGCCGAGATCGTCGCCATCGACTAGACGCGGGCGGCGTCCCGCCCTGCGGTGAAGCGCTGCAGGGCGCCGGCGCGGGCCAGGCCGCGGGTGATCAGCCAGCCGAGCAGGCCCGCGAAGATCGCGCCCGAGATCGCCGAGGTGACGACGTAGAGGATGTTGTACGTGGCCGTCATCACGAGGCCGCCGGTGATGAAGCTGTAGAACCAGCAGCCGACGCCGGCGAGCGCGCCGGACAGCAGCGCGATCGGCAGGGTGAACCGCCGGTAGAGCACCGCGAGCACGGCGATCTCGGCGCCGATGCCCTGGAAGATGCCGATCCACACGGTGCTCCAGCCCCATTGGTTGCCCAGTACCGCCGACACGACGGCGGCGAGGGTCTCGACGAAGACCGCGGCGCCGGGACGCCGGATGACGAGCGCCCCGAGGGGGCCGCCGAGCAGCCAGAGGCCGTTGGCGAAGCCGGACATGCCGGGGAGAGCCGCGTCCGCCGCGGTCCAGAGCCAGTTGCCGGGGGTGTTGTAGGCCCAGAAGATCAGGCCGGTGGCGACGCCCAGCACGGCGCCCACGACGATGTCGACGATGCGCCAGCGGTAGCGCGAGCCGGGGGCCGGGGTGGTGAGGTCGTCCGCGGTGGTGGTCGCGGTCTCGGATGCGGGGTGTGTCATGGTGTGTGCCCTTTCGCAAGCGGGCACGGGTGGGTTCCAGCGGTGCTGGAACTCGGTGAGAGCGTCCCTACGCCGGCATGATCCGGATCAGGTGTGACGGTCGAAGGTCTGACCTTCCTCTCAGCCCGGTGCTCCGGACTCCCGTGTGCGGGTCCATGCTATCCCCGAGGCGCCCGGTGTGGCACGCGCGAGTCGAAGGTCCGCCGGGCTAGAGACGGACGCCGTCGGGGCCGACCCGCACGAGGCCGTCGGCGGCGAGCCCGTCGAGGCAGCGCCGGGCCTGGTCGGCGTCCGCCCAGCCGGCGAGGAGTCGGGACGCGTCGACGGCGAGCCCGTCGGCGTCCGCGCGGCGCACGACGTCGAGCAGGACGCCGCGGCACTGGCGGTCGGTTCCGTGCCAGGCCTGGGTGCGACGGGGCGGACCGGCGTAGCGCGGGCGGCCGGCGCCGACCCAGGCACAGTCCGACTGCAGGGGGCACAGCGCGCACGCGGGGGTGCGGGCCGTGCAGACCAGGGCGCCGAGCTCCATCGAGGCCACGGCCCAGAGGGCCGGCTCGGGGGCGCCGGGCGTCCCCTCGAGCACGCCCACCCACTCCCCGGCCCGCCGCCATTCCCCGGCGCTCGCCGAGGTCGGGGGGAACTCGACGGCGTCCTCGACCCGGGCGAGCACCCGCCGGACGTTGGTGTCGAGCACCGGTGCGCGACCTCCGAAGGCGAAGCTGAACACCGCCGCCGCCGTGTAACGACCGAAGCCGGGCAGCGACTCGAGTGCCGCGAGGTCGGCCGGCACCTCGCCTCCGTGCCGCTCGACCATCCGGCTGGCGGCCTCGTGCAGGCGGAGCGCCCGACGGGGATAGCCCAGCCGTCCCCAGGCGGCGACGGCCGCGCCCGGCGGTTCGACGGCGAGGTGCCCGGGCGAGGGCCAGTGGTCCATCCACGTCGTCCACGGCCCGACCACCCGCGCCACGGGCGTCTGTTGGGCCATGATCTCGCTGACGACCACGCCCCACGGGCTCGTTCCCGGACGCCGCCAGGGCAGATCGCGCGCGTGCTCGCCGAACCAGGCGCAGGTGCTTGTCATCACCCGAAGGCGGCGCTGTGCGGTGGATCCGGGCGTGGGCGGCACCCGGACAGGGTAACCGCGGCCACGGCGTGGTGCCTCCTGGGCGCCGGAGGCCCGACCTACCGTGAAGGGCATGAGCTCGCTGTCGCATCCCTCCGGTCCGGAGCCCGAGCGCGTCTACTGGGTGCGCCGCGGCATCGTCGCCGTGGCCGTGCTGGCCACCGTCGCGCTGGCCGGGTGGGTGCTGTCGATGCTGTTCGGCTCCAGCGGCACGACGGCCAGCGCCGACCCGGCCCCGAACAATCCGTCGTGGGCGAGCACCCCCTCGCCGAGCCCGTCGGCGTCCGCAAGCCCGTCGCCGAGCGCCTCGTCCTCCTCGCCGAAGGCGTCCGGGACGCCGTCGGCGGTCTCGCTGACCGCACCGTCGGGCAAGGCGTCCAGTCCCGCACCGCACTCGTCGTCCCCGGCGCCCTCACACACTGCCACGACGCCCGCCGGACCGCTGGTCTGCGCGGCGGCCGACGTCGCCCTCAAGGTGTCGGGCGCCACGTCGGTGAAGTCCGGCAGCCACACCACCCTGTCGGTGTCGTTCACCAACTCCGGCGCGGCCACCTGCAGGCTCGACTTCTCCAAGACGCCCCTGACGCTCACGATCTACTCCGGCACCGACCGGATCTGGACGAGCGCCGACTGCGGGTCGTGGGTGCCGACCGGCGTCCAGACCCTCGCCGCGGGCAAGGCCTACACGTTCAAGGACGAGTGGCCGACGTTGCGGTCGGCCCCCGGCTGCAAGCTCACCACCACCTATCTCCAGCCCGGAACCTACGTGGCGACGGCGACCATCCCCGGTGGTCAGCCGGCGCAACTGGTGATGTCGCTGCACGCCTAGGCGACGGCGCGACGCTCCTAGGATTCCGGCATGGCTCAGGTCGTTGTCTACGGACGCCGGGCAGCCCTCCGGGATCGACGGGGGGCGCTCTCGCACGCGATCCACGGGGCCGTCATGCTCGCGCTCGACTACCCGCCCGAGAAGCGGTTCCACCGGTTCGTCCTCCTCGACGACGAGGACTTCGTCTACCCCGACGACCGTGGCCCCGACTACACGATCATCGAGATCTCCCTGTTCGAGGGACGCACCGAGGCGGCCAGGCGGCTGCTCATCTCGGAGCTGTTCGCGCGAGTGGAGCGGGAGGCCGGGATCGCGCCGCACAGCCTGGAGATCACCCTCACCGAGACACCGCGGGTCAACTGGGGCATCCGGGGGACGAACGGGGCCGACCTCGGACTGGGCTACCGGGTGGACGTCTGACCGGCGCCCTCGGTGCCGGTCACATCACCTCGCCGGTGAACGCCTGCTCCGACACCGCGGCCAGGCCCTCGCGGATGATCCGGGCGCGGTGTTCACCGACGCCCTCGACCGTCATGAGGTCGGCGGTGGTGGCGCCGAGGAGCGCTTGGAGCGACCCGAACTGGTCGACCACGCGGTTCGCGACCGCGGTGGGCACGCGGGACAGCTGTCCCAGCAGCCGGTGGCCCCGCGGGTGCAGGCTCGCCTCGTCGATCCGGTCGAGGCCGAGCGCGTGGATGACGGCGGACTGGTTGAGCAGTTCGGTGGTCTCCAGCCGTGAGAGCAGCGACAGGCGGAAGCTGTGCCCGTCGGGCGTCTCGGCCTGGTAGTCGCCCGACTGGTAGTCGCGTTCGAGCAGCGCGGCCATCTCGTCGACGCCGGTGGTGAGGTCGAACAGCTGCAGTTCGACGAGCCGGCCGTCGATGCCGAGCGCGGCGACGTAGGCACTCAGTTCGGTGTCGAGCCGGCGGATGGTCTCGATCGTCTGCACCACCCGGACGAGGTCGGGCACCGTGACGGAGTCCTGCACCTCACGGGCGGTGAGGCTGCGGGTCAGCGTGCCCAGCCGGTCGCGGTAGCGGGCCAGGGCGCTGAGCGCCTGGTCGGCGCGGGCGAGGATCTGGTCGGAGTCTTCGAGGGCGTAACGCTCGCCCCCGATGAACAAGGCGATGGTCGACATCGACGACGACACGGTGACCACCGGGACGCCGGCCTGTTGCGCCACCCGGTCGGCCGTGCGGTGCCGCGTCCCGGTCTCGAGGGTCGGCAGCCGGCCGTCGGGAACGAGATGGACGCCGGCCTGGACGATGCGCTCGAAGTCGGAGCTGATGATGATCGCGCCGTCCATCTTCGCCAGTTCGCGCAGTGCCGTCGGGGTGAACTCGACGTCGATGACGAAGCCGCCGGTGCTGAGCCGCCGGACGGCCTCGTTGTTGCCGAGGACGATCAGCGCTCCGGTGCGCCCGTGGAGGATGCGTTCGAGGCCGGCCCGCACCGGGGTGCCAGGGGCGAGCAGCGCCCGGTACCGGCGCACCTGGGCCTGGTCAGCTTCCACCCGCCCAGTGTAGGGGTCGGCCATCCGGCGTCCTTTCTCTCCGTGGTTGTCGGCCCGGCCTTCACCCGGATCGTCAGGTCGTGGTTGGCGCCCTCCCCGCGGTTCCCTCTCCGCCTCGGGCGGCGTACGAGATGACTGGCGGCGGACGAGATGTGGGCGCCCAACCGTCGGGTCGTACGCCGGAGGAGACAAGTCGTACGCCGGATGAGACAAGTCGTACGCCGGGGCGGACGGGTCGTACTCCGGAGTGGACAGGTCGTACGCCGGGGCGGACGGGTCGTACGCCGCGGGGCGGGTTGCGACAGGCCCGGCTCAGCGGCGGAGGTCGAGCAGGGCCAGCGCCTCGGCCAGGTCGCCCACCTCGATCACCTTGAGCCCGTTCATGCGCGGGAGCCGCTGCGAGCGGTCGCGGGAGTTGGCGGGCACGAGCGCCAGTTCGAAGCCCAGCCGGGCGGCCTCGCCGACCCGGCGCTCCAGCCCCGGCACGCGCCGCAGGTCGCCCGCGAGCCCGACCTCGCCGAAGGCGACCACGCGGTGCGGGTGGGTGCGTTCGTGGGCGGCCGAGGCCACGGCAATGGCGAC
Source organism: Actinomycetes bacterium (assembly GCA_021794705.1). Taxonomy (GTDB): domain Bacteria; phylum Actinomycetota; class Actinomycetes; order Propionibacteriales; family Propionibacteriaceae; genus JAJYQH01. The sequence continues at coordinate 4,847 of JAJYQH010000067.1, forward strand.
GGCGAGGTCGGCGGACGGGTCGGCGACCCGGGCGCCGCCCACCGTCGACACGTACACGTCGGAGCGCGCCACCTGGCGCAGGTGGGCCTTCTTCTCGAGCACCGCGAGGATCATCGCCACCCGGGAGTTGTCGACCCCGTGGGTGGCCCGGCGGGGGAGGGCCTGGTCGGACGTGGACGCCACCAGCGCCTGCAGCTCGGCCAGCATCGGGCGGCGTCCCTCCATCGTCACGGTGACGCAGGTGCCGGCCAGGGGTTCCTCGCGGGTGGTGGTGAACAGCCCGGACGGGTCGGCCACCTCGACGATGCCCGACTCGGCCATCTCGAAGCAGCCCACCTCGTCGGCGGGGCCGAACCGGTTCTTCGTGGCCCGCACCATGCGGAAACCGGAGTGCCTGTCGCCCTCGAAGGCGAGCACGACGTCGACGAGGTGCTCGAGCATGCGGGGTCCGGCGATGCCGCCGTCCTTGGTGACGTGGCCGATGATGACCACCGCCATGTTGCGCCGCTTGGCGGTGCGCACGAGGGCTCCGGTGACCTCCCGGATCTGGCTCACGCCCCCGGGGGAGCCGTCGGCCTCGGCGGTGGCGATCGTCTGCACCGAGTCGATGACGAGCAGCGAGGGGTCGACGTCTTCGACGTGACCGAGCACCGTGCCGAGGTCGGTCTCGGCGGCGAGGTAGAGCTCGTCGGCGAGCGCGCCGGTGCGGGTCGCGCGCAGCCGCACCTGGGCCGCGGACTCCTCGCCCGACACGTACAGCGTGCGCTGGCCGGACGTCGCCCACGCGGACGCCACCTCGAGCAGCAGCGTCGACTTGCCGACCCCCGGCTCACCGGCGAGCAGCACGACGACGCCAGGCACGAGACCGCCCCCGAGCACCCGGTCGAGTTCGCCGATGCCGGTGAGCCGACGGTCGGCCGCCTCGGCCGCCACCTGCTTGATCGGCACCGCCTTGCTCGTCGGGGCGATCGACGTGACCTCGCGCAGCTTGGGCGCCCCCCGCTCGCCGACGCTGCCCCACGTCTGGCACTCACCGCAGCGACCGACCCAGCGCACGCTCGTCCAGCCGCACTCGCTGCAGACATAGCCGCCTTGCTGGGTCTTCGCCATACCGATGACCCTAGGGGCTGGTTCTGACACTTCCGCTCAACCCGGACGCCCGGCGTCCGGGTTACGGGGTGGGGCGGGCGATCTCGACGATTGTGCGGGCGATTACTGCTGATGTGGCGTCGAGATCGCCCGCCCCAGCAGCGAACTCCCGCCCCTCAAGGACGTTGGCAGGGTCCGGCGGGCTGAGCGGTCTCCGCGGGGCAGAGGGCCGGGACGATCAGGTCCTCAGATGCGGACCTCGCCCTTGCCCGGGACGGTGAAGGTGACCGCGTCGATGCCGGGCATGCCGTGCGGGGCGGTGAAGACGAACTCGATGCCGTCGAATCGCTCGCCGACCTCCTGGCCGAGCCACTCCTCGACCCGGGGACGCGAGCCGCTGATCTCGAGCTTCTCGAGCCCGATCTCACCCTGCAGGGCGCTGGGCAGCAGTTCGGGCGCGGACTCCCACTTGAGGAAGTACGGCAGCTGCGGGTCGGCCATCAGCCCCTTGATGCCGATCTGCTTCCACTCGAGCAGCCGGCCGTCCGGGAAGTGCCGCATGCCGTCGACGGCGGAACGACCGAGGCGGTCCTCGATCGGCGAGAGGTCGTCGACCCGGACGACCCAGCCCATCCAGCCCCCGCCGAGCTCGCTGCGCGCCCGCACCGCCTGGCCATACACCGCCTTCTCCGCGGCCGGGTGGTCGAGCACCTCGACGACCTCGAGGTAGCGGCCCTGGCTCAGCGGCAGGATGTTGTTGCGGGTTCCGAAGCGGGGGTGGAAACCGCCGTCCTTGAACTTCGCGCCCAACCGCTCTCCGAGTCGTTCAACCTCGGCCTTGAGGCCGTCGGGACCTGCCGCGAACACCAGATGGTCGACATGCATAGGGACATTGTTGCTTGGCGGCCTCCCGGACGCGAATCGGGCCCCCACCCCTCCGGAGGCCCCCCGGTACTTGTCCTGGGCGGTACAACAAGCTGCGTCGTTCGCACCGGCCCGTTACCGTGGGGGTGTGAGCGAGCCCGAGTATGACGCCCCGCAGGCCGTCGATCCGGCGCCCTGCAAGGTCCTCCTGTCCACCACCTCCGTCTACCCCGAGCGCACCGGCAGCGGCTTCGAACTGGCCGCAGTACTGGGGTACGACGGTGTGGAACTGATGGTGGGCATCGATCCCATCGCCTCCGACATCGACTACATGGTCGACCTGCGCGACTACCACCAGGTGCCGGTGCATGCGGTGCACGCGCCGTGCCTCCTGGTGACCCAGACCACCTGGGGCAAGGACCCCTGGCAGAAGCTGGAGAAGTCGGCCGAGGCGGCGCACCGGCTGGGCGCCGACGTCGTCGTGGTGCACCCGCCGTTCCGCTGGCAGCGCGAGTACGCGCGCGGCTTCGTCGAGGGCATCCGGCGCCTGAACGCCGAGACCGGCATCACCTTCGCGGTCGAGAACATGTACCCGTGGCGCACCTCGTCGGGACGCGGCGCGTTCCAGGCCTACAGCCCGGCCTGGGACCCCACGACCCTCGACTACGAGCACCTCGTGCTCGACCTGTCGCACGCCTCGACCGCGCAGATGCAGGCACTCGACTACGTCGAGGCGTGGGGCGACCGGCTCCGGCACGTGCACCTCACCGACGGCAAGGGCTCGATCAAGGACGAGCACCTGCTGCCCGGCCAGGGCGACCAGCGGGCCTTCGACCTGCTCCGCCGGCTCGCGGAGCGGCGGTTCAGCGGGCATGTCGTGCTCGAGGTGAACACCCGCGGCTGTGACAGCCGGGCCCAGCGCGAGGAGGCCCTCGGGCGTTCGCTCGCCGACATGCGGCATCACCTCGGCCAGGCGGCGTCCCACCCGACCCACCGGCACCACTCGACACTCGATCGCTGACCCGCCCGGCGCGACCGGACGCCGCCGGCGTGGCCGATTATCGTGGGCGCATGTCGAGCACCACACGCCTGCCGAGGAGCCCGTTCGGCATCACCCCGTCGCCGGTGACCAGGTTGCTCGTGCTCGAGACGGTGCTCGTGCTGGGGGTGAGCCTCGGCCGCTCCGCCTGGTACTCGGTGCTCGACATCATCGACCTGCTCACCCGCAAGGCTGCCCTGTCGACGCAGACGTCGGTGCTCAACGTCTCGGTGACCCCCGACCGGCCGTGGCTCGACCTGGCCTACCAGCTGTCGGACATCGTCTTCCCACTCGTCCCCGTCGGTCTCGCGCTCTACCTCCTGGCCACCGTGCGGCCACCGGACGCCGGCGTCGCCCGCACCCTGGGGGTCAGCCCCCGGCGTCCGGTCTTCGACATCGGCTGGAGCCTGCTGCTGTTCGTCGGCATCGGGGTCCCCGGCCTGGGCCTCTACCTCGGCGCCCGGGCCATCGGCATCAACACCACGGTCGCGCCCGCCAACCTCGCGGCCAACTGGTGGACGATCCCCGTGCTCGTGCTTTCGGCGGCGATGAACGGCCTGCTCGAGGAGACGGTCATGCTCGGCTACCTGTTCGCCCGATGGCGCCAGGCGGGCTGGACCCCTGCGCTCGCCCTGGTGGTCAGCGCCCTCATCCGCGGCTCCTACCACCTGTACCAGGGCTTCGGCGGCTTCATCGGCAACTTCATCATGGGCCTGATCTTCGGCACCTTCTACCTGCGCACCCGCCGCCTGTGGCCGCTCATCGGCGCCCACCTGCTGCTCGACGTCACCAGCTTCGTCGGCTACTCCCTGCTGCACGGCCACGTGTCCTGGCTGTGACCTCCGCCCGCCCGGCCTGCCCAGGGACGCGGGCTCC
>JAJYQH010000189.1 GCA_021794705.1 Actinomycetes bacterium
CCCGACGGCCCCCTCCGCCGGGGCGGCTGTGTCGAAGCAGACGAGGCGACCGATCATGCCGTCGACGGATTCGGGCCCGAGGTTGCGCCACACGAGGTAGCGACCGTCCGGCGACCACGCCAGGCCGGTCGCCTCACCGTTGGTCGAGCGGCCGGCGACGACGCTCGTCCCGTCGGCGACCGCTACGACGCGCACCGTGCCGTCGTGGGCGATGACGGCGACGTGCGTGCCGGCGGGGTTGCTGCGCAGGTGCAGCACCCGCCCGAGATCGCCGCCACAGATGCGCCGCGGATCGCCCTCACCGGTCAACGCAGCGATCTCGAGGCAGTCTTCGCCCTCGGCGTCGGTGGCCCAGACGCCGAGCCCGGTGCGCCCGAGGAGGTCGGGTTCGCGGGTGCGGACGCCGGGCAGTGCCGACAGCGCCCGGGCCGGGCCCGACCGGTGGGTGAGCAGGTAGCTCGCACCGCGCCACCCCACCAGGGAGGCGTCGCCGCCGTGGTCGGGGACGATGTGGTCGAGGTTGTGCTGAGCGGAGACCGTCTCCCGGGCCGGCGCGCCGAGGGCCAGGTCGACCTCGATCTGCCGCGGGGCGGCGTCCAGGCTGTCGAGCGCGTAGAGGCGTCCGTGGGCGTGGTAGACGATCGTGCGGCCGTCGGTCGTCGGGTTGCGCACGTAGCCCTCGTCGGGCCCGTGGTGGGTGTGCACCCGCAGGTCGGCGCCGTCGGGGTCGAGGCTGCACAGCTGCGCCTGGCCGAGGGGGAACTCCCCCAGGCTCGCCTCGAGGTCGGAGCTGAAGAACAGCCGTCCCGCGAACCAGCCCGGCGAGTGCATCCCCGCCGTCTCCTCCGCAAGCAGCCGGGTCCAGTGGTCGTCACGGCGCAGCCACAGCTGGGACGCCGTCCCGCCCCGGTACCGCTTCCACTGCGACGAGTCGCGGTGGTTGGGCGTGTTGATGGCGAGCCGCCCGTCCGGGCCTGGCGCCCAGCCCATCGCGGGCCCGACCGACAGCGGGGACACCGCGGCGTCCAGGCCCACGGCGTAGAGGTGGCTGAGCCGGTTGTAGTGCTGCTCGTGGGCGCTGGCCACGACGATGTGCTCGTCGTCGGCCCAGCCGACGACGGTGGTGCCCGGCGTGCTCCACCACGTGACCCGGGAGATCTCGCCCGTGTCGAGATCGAGCACCCGCACGTCCGGCCGCCCGCCGAGTTCGACCGTCCAGGCGATCCGGCGTCCGGAGGGGCTGAACCGCGGACCGCGCACCGGCAGGTGCTCGGTGGTGAGCCGCGAGGCGCGGCCGCCGGCGAGGGGGGCGATCCAGATGTCGTCGTCGGCGGTGAACACGACATCGTCGCCGTGCACGTGGGGGTAGCGCAGGTAGCTGATCACCCACGGAAACCTACCCGCCCGGTGTGCCGGTTTCGAGCCGGTTACCGGCCGGGGCGGGATCAGAGCTTGGGGTTGGGCTGGGCGCCGTACTGGCGGACGCGGGCGGCGCTGGCGCTCAGCGCCTGCTCGAGCGCCGCGCGCCGGTCGAGACCCTTGCTCAGGGCGGCCGCGAGCACCCCGCAGAAGGCGTCGCCCGCCCCGATCGTGTCGACGACCTGGCTCTCGGGCACGAGGGTCGCCTGCACCGTGATGTCGCCCCAGCTGGCACCGCGCTTGCCCCGGGTCACCACCATCGACTCGGGACGAAGGCCGTCGGCTTCGAGCAGAGGGAGTTCCTTCTCCCGGATGATGAGCGGGTCGGCGGCGGCGATGACATCGGCCGGCAGGGTCTCGTAGGGGGCGAGGTTGAGCACGACCCTCCACCCGTTCTCGACGGCGTGCCGGACGCCCGCGATGACCGACTCCGGCTCGATCTCCATCTGGGTGAGCAGCAGGTCGTCGGGCTGGGGGTTGCGGATCGCGTCGAGGGCGCGGACCGCGACCCGTGCGTTGGCGCCGTGGACGAGCGCGATGGTGTTGTCGCCACCACCGTCGGTGGTGATGAAGGCGATGCCGGTGGGGACGTCGGTGTGCCGTTCGACGTGCAGGTGGATGCCGAGGTTGGAGAGCCGGTTGAGGTAGGCCCGGCCGGACTCGTCGGTGCCCACGGCGCCGACCATGTGCACCTGGGCCCCGGCTCCGCGGGCGGCGACGGCCTGGTTGGCGCCCTTGCCGCCGGCGAAGCGGGAGAACGACTCGGCAACGACCTTCTCGCCGATGCGCGGGTGGACGGGAACCTTGATCTCCAGATCGACGTTGATCGAACCAAGGACGATGACGCGGCCCATAGTGGCAACCTCCTGTGCTGATGCCTATCTCAGCACGTCACCCGGCCACCACGACGGCACCCCCGGGTTAGGGGGAAGCGGTGCGAGGCGCTGTCAGGCCGACAGTTCGCCGCGCTGAGCGAGCTTCGCGCGCGGCACCATCGTCGGCTGCGCGAGCCCGTTGACGACCGCGGCGGTGACGACCACCTCGGCGACCTCGTCGTGGCTCGGCACGTCGTACATGACGTCGAGCAGGGTCTCCTCGAGGATCGCCCGCAGGCCGCGGGCCCCGGTGCCCCGGGCCAGTGCCTTGTCGGCCACCGCCTCGATGGCGTCGTCGGTGAACTCGAGGTGCACGCCGTCGAGGTCGAACAGCTTGCGGAACTGCTTGACGAGCGCGTTGCGCGGCTCGGTGAGGATCTGCATGAGCGCGCTCTTGTCGAGCGGCTGCACCGAGGCGATCATCGGCAGCCGTCCGATGAACTCGGGGATGAGCCCGAACTTGTGCAGGTCTTCGGGGGTGACCAGGGAGAACGGGTCGGCGTCCACCGCCCGGGCCGACTCGTCGGTGTTGAAGCCGATCGGGCGCTTGCCGACCCGCTGGTTGATGATGTGCTCGAGCCCCGAGAACGCGCCGCCCACGATGAACAGCACGTTGCTCGTGTCGATCTGGATGAACTCCTGGTGCGGGTGCTTGCGACCGCCTTGCGGCGGCACGGACGCCGTCGTGCCCTCGAGGATCTTGAGCAGGGCCTGCTGCACGCCCTCGCCGGAGACGTCGCGGGTGATCGACGGGTTCTCGGACTTGCGGGCGACCTTGTCGATCTCGTCGATGTAGATGATTCCGGTCTCGGCCTTCTTGACGTCGAAGTCGGCCGCCTGGATGAGCTTGAGCAGGATGTTCTCGACATCCTCGCCGACGTAGCCCGCCTCGGTGAGGGCGGTGGCGTCGGCCATGGCGAACGGCACGTTGAGCATGCGCGCCAGCGTCTGCGCGAGGTAGGTCTTGCCGCACCCGGTGGGCCCGATGAGCAGGATGTTCGACTTGCCGAGTTCGACGTTCTCCTCGTCGACCCCCCGACGGGCCGGGGTGACCGCCTGGGCCTGCACCCGCTTGTAGTGGTTGTAGACCGCGACCGCCAGCGTCTTCTTCGCGAGGTCCTGCCCGATGACGTAGGAGTCGAGGAACGTGCGGATCTCGGTGGGCTTGGGGAGCTCGTCGATGAGGCCGATGTCGGTCGCGTCGGAGAACTCCTCCTCGATGATCTCGTTGCACAGGTCGATGCACTCGTCGCAGATGTAGACGCCGGGACCGGCGATGAGCTTCTTCACCTGCTTCTGGCTCTTGCCGCAGAAGGAGCACTTGAACAGGTCGCCGGACTCACCCATGCGGGCCATGATCTGTCTCCTTCGTTTGCTTCCCAGTGTTGCGTGGATGTGGCCACCGTGCGGCCGGTTGTGGCGACAACGCCGGCAGGGCATCAACGCCGTCGAGGGGCCCAATCTAGCCACGCCCCCGACAGCGGACCAGCGGTTTGCGGCGATGTCGCCACTCTCAACCTCGGGTCGAGAGGGCGCCTCGGACGCAGGACCGCGGGTCCGCCGGGAGTCGTGTCAGCTGACGTCCTTGAGCGACGGGAGGATGTCGTCGACGATGCCGTACTCCTTGGCCTGTTCGGCCGTGAGGTACTTGTCGCGTTCGATGTCGTGGCTGATCGTCTCGATGCTCTGGCCCGTGTCGTGGGCGAGCATTTCCTCCATCAGCGAGCGGATGCGCAGGATCTCACGCGCCTGAATCTCGAGGTCGGACGACTGTCCGTACCCGCCCTCGGTGGCCGGCTGGTGGATGAGGATGCGCGAGTTCGGCAGGGCGAGCCGCTTGCCCTTGGTGCCGGCCGCGAGCAGCACGGCCGCCGCGGACGCCGCCTGGCCGAGGCACACGGTCTGGATCTGCGGCTTGATGTAGCGCATCGTGTCGTAGATCGCCGTGAGCGCGGTGAACGAGCCGCCCGGGGAGTTGATGTAGATCGAGATCGGCCGCTCGGCGTCCATCTGCTGCAGGCACAGTAGCTGGGCCATCACCGCGTTGGAGATGTCGTCGGTGATCGGGGTGCCGAGGAAGATGATGCGGTCTTCGAACAGCTTGGTGTAGGGGTCGACCCGCCGGACGCCGTAGCTGGTGCGCTCCTCCCACTGCGGGATGTAGTAGTCCATGCTCGGGCCGAGCGGGGCGCGTCCACCCGGCATCGCCGGGGCCGCCATCGCGGGGGTGACGAAGTTGGTGGTCATGAAGTCCTCACTGGTTGGGGGACTCAGCCGAGGCGATCTGGCTGGCCCGCTCGTAGACGTGGTCGATGAAGCCGTAGGCCAGCGCCTCGGGGGCGGTGAACCAGCGGTCGCGGTCGGAGTCGGCCTCGATCTGGTCGATCGTCTGGCCGGTGTGCTCGGCGATCAGCTGGGCCATCTCGCGCTTGACGTGCAGGCTCTGCTCGGCCTGGATGCGGATGTCGGAGGCCGTGCCGCCGATGCCGCCGGAGGGCTGGTGCATGAGGATGCGGCTGTGCGGGAGGGCGTAGCGCTTGCCCTTCGCCCCCGCGCTCAGCAGGAACTGGCCCATGGACGCGGCCAAGCCCATGGCCACGGTCGCAACGTCGTTGCTGATCCACTGCATGGTGTCGTAGATCGCCATGCCGGCGGTCACCGAGCCACCGGGGCTGTTGATGTAGAGGTAGATGTCGCGCTCGGGATCTTCGGCGTTGAGCAACAGCAACTGTGCGCAGATCGCGTTGGCGTTCTCGTCGCGGACCTCGTCGCCCAGGAAGACGATCCGGTTGGCCAGCAACGACTGGTACACGTTGTCGGTCATCCCCGCGCCACCGCCGGGGGCTGCCGCGCCCCGTGGGGCGCCGGGGCTGGAGAGCTGTGGAATGTTCACGCCTTGAAACCTACCGGCCCGGGAGGACAAAACAACGAGGGTCCCGTCACTGTTCGCTGACGGCGTGGGTCGTGTCGTCGTCGCGCCGGGAGGCCCGTCCGGGGAGCTTCCCGCCACCCGCCGAGCCGGACGCCGGCGGCGTCCGGGCGGCGATGAGCGCGTCGAGCCACCGCAGGGACGGGTCGGTGTCGATGAGCAGGCTCTTGACGAGCAGTGAGCACGGGAGCGCGATGAGCGCGCCGAGCGCGCCGAAGATGTAGGTCCAGAGGAACAGCGACAGGAAGGTGACCGTCGCGGTGAGACCGACGGCCTCCCCCGCCACCTTCGGCTGGACAAGTGACTGGACGACGAAGTTGAGCACGACGTAGGCGACCACGACGACGACCGCGGAGACCCAGCCCTTGTCGAACCAGGCGATGAGCGCCGGCGGGATCACCCCGATGACGAAGCCGAGGTTCGGGATGTAGTTGGTGATGAAGCTCAGCAGCGCCCAGACGAACGGGAGCGGCACCCCGACGACCATGAGCACGCCCCAGTCGAGGGCCGCAACGATGAGCCCGAACACGGTCGTCACCACCCAGTAGCGGCGGACGCCCTCGGCGAAGTCGTACAGGCCGGCGACGAACGATGGGTGCGTCCGGCTCGCCGCGTCGAGCCGCCCGTGGACCGCCGGGATGTCCATGACCATGAACAGCAGCGAGAGGACAAGGACGGTGAGCAGCGACAGCGACCCCTGGGCGTTGGCGAGCACCGACGTGGCGAACGAGAGCATGCTGCTCGGGTCGAGGGCCTTGAGTCGAGCCAGCAGGACGTCCTGACTGAAACCGAGGCGGGTGAGCGACTGGAGAGCCTGGTGGTAGATCGCGGTGAACCGGTCGCCGTAGCCCGACAGCTGGGTGATCATCGCGGTGATCGAGTAGGCCATGCCCCACACGAAGACGGCGAGCACGCCCAGCACGGCGATGGCGACGGCCAGGGCGGCGGCGCCGCGCGGGACGCCGGCGGCGTGCAGCCGCCGGAACAGGGGGTAGACCACGATGAGCAGGTTGAGCGCGAGAAAGGTCGGGGCGATGAGCGAGGAGAGATCGCGGAGCAGGGCCAGCGAGAGCCCGACGGCAGCCAGTGACAGCACCACAGACCAGAACGACGAGGTGGCCGGCCCCGGGAGCCGGGCCGACGGCGCGACAGGCGGCTGACCCGCGTCCGGCTCCGTGCTCATGGTGGTGCGGTCCTTCCCCTCGGGCGCCGACGGGCGGTACACCGCCGCGGCGGGCGTCCGTGACGATCCTACGATCCGGGGGTCTCACGCGAGGAGCCCGCCCCCGACAACTGTGGTCGGTGGGCGGGCTCCCCGGGGATCAGCGGGTTGGGGGCTCAGGCCTCCTCGGCCTCCACCTCGGCGGCCAGGCCGGGCTCGGTGGCCTCGGTCTCGGCCACCTCGGCGTGGACGAGGTCCTCGTCCTGCGCCTGGGCGACGGATCCGTCGGGGTTGATCGCGGAGAGGTCGACCGGAGCACCCTCCTCGTCGGTGATGGTGGCGGCAGCGACGATCTCGCTGAGCGCCTTGCCCCGGCGAACCTCCTGCATCCACTCGCCCATGTGGTTGTGGTCGACCATGTGCTGGGCTTCCTGCTCCGGCGACGTGCCGTTCTGCTGCGCCTTCTGGAACAGCAGCTGGGTGAGCTCCTGCTGGCTCACCTCGAAGCCGCGGTCGTCGGCGAGCTTGTCCAGAACGATCTGCGCGCGGAGCGCCTGGAGCGAGCCCTTCTCGATCTCGGCCCAGAACTCCTCGGGGGTCTCGGCCGTCTCGTCCTCGGCGTCCTGGATGTACTGCTCGACGGTGAGGCCGGCGCGGCTCAGCTGGTCGTTGATCTGCTGCTTGCGCGCGTCGATCTCCTGGTCGATGAGCGACTGCGGGAGGTCGAACTCGACCTGGGAGACGAGCTCCTCGAGCACCTTGTCGCGGGCGGCGCTGGCCTGCTGCACGCGCCCGTAGTTCTCGACGCTCGCCCGCAGGTCGGCCATCATCTCGTCGACGGTGTCGAACTGGCTCACCATCTGGGCGAACTCGTCGTCGACCTCGGGCAGCTCCTGCTCCTGCACCTTGGTGACGGTCACCTTGATCTGGGTCTCCTCGCCGCGGTGGGCGCCACCGAGCAGCGTGGAGGCGAAGGTCGCCGACTCGCCCGCGGAGAGTCCGGTGACGGCCTCGTCGAGGCCCTCGAGCATGCCGCCCGAGCCGATCTTGTAGGTGATGCCGGACGCCGTCGCGTCCTCGAGCACCTCGCCGTCCTGGCTGCCCTCGAGGTCGATGGTGACGACGTCGCCGGCAGCGGCCGGGCGGTCGACGTCGGTGGTGGTCGCGAAGCGCTGGCGCAGCGTCTCGATCTGCTCGTCGATGAGGTCCTGGGACACCTCGGCGACCGGGACGGTGGCGCTCAGCGACGACAGGTCGGGCAGGTCGAACTCGGGCCGGATGTCGACCTCGGCGGTGAACTCGACCACCTCGCCGTCCTCGAGCTTGGTGACCTCGACCTCCGGCTGGCCCAGCGGCACGACGTTGTTCTCGGCGACCGCCGCGCCGTAGGCGTTCGGCAGCGCGTCGTTGATGGCCTCCTGCAGCACGGCGCCCCGGCCGAACCGCTGGTCGATCAGCGCCGTGGGCACGTGGCCCTTGCGGAATCCGGGCAGCTTCACCTGCTTGCTGATCTCGGCGTAGGCCTTGTCGATGCTGGGCTGAAGCTCAGCGAAGGGCAGCTCGATGGTGAGCTTCACCCGGGTGGGGGTCAGCTTCTCGACGGTGCTGGGCACGTGGTCTCCTGTGGTTGATTCAGGCGTCGGACTGTGACGCCGCATGCGCTCGGCAATCCTATCGGCAGCGACTTTGAGGGCAAACCGCGAGGCCGCCGGCGTCCCTGGGCGGGGTGCGGATATGCGGGCGGCTGCGGGTTTGGGCTACGCTGTGACGGCCCTCGGAGGGGAATTCGGACAACTCAGGCCGAACCTCGACGCAAGGCGCGCGGACGTAGCTCAATGGTAGAGCCCCAGTCTTCCAAACTGGCTACGCGGGTTCGATTCCCGTCGTCCGCTCCGCTCTTTCTTTCTCCTTGTCATCCCTTTGTGCCACCGTCGCCCTCCCCTCGAGTGGCTGGCGATTTCTCCGCTTTGCTGGCGATCGCGGCCGATTTCGCGTCGAGAACGCCAGCAAGAGCAGAGAACGCCAGCAACAGGGGACGCCGCAACTAGCGACGGCAGCCTCCTCGCGGACGCTCGCCCAGCACAGTCGGCTCACAGGCGGATGACGGCGTCCGCTCACTGCCGGCTCAGCGGCGTCCCCTTAGGCTGGTTGCCAT
>JAJYQH010000313.1 GCA_021794705.1 Actinomycetes bacterium
CCCCGACCCGTGCGTGCCGGTCGACACCGCGCCGGCGACCGAGATGTGCGGCAGCGAGCCCATGTTGTGCAGCGCCCGCCCCCGCTCCTCGAGCCAGGCCGCCAGCTCGCCGTAGCGGACGCCGCCGCCGAGGGTGACCGTGTCGGCGTCCAGGTCGATGTCGGCGGGCAGGTCGAGGACGCTGAGCAGGGTGCCGTCGGTGTCGGCGATGTCGGTGAACGAGTGCCGCGTGCCGAGCGGGCGCACCTTCCCGGACGCCGCCACCGCCGCCCGCGCCTCGTCGATCGTCGCCGGCGCGACGAGATTGCCGTGGAACTCATAGGTGCCCGACCAGTTGCGCATGCGCCATGCAACCACGGCCACACCGCCGCCGGACAGCACTTCCGCTGACCGGACGGTTGGACGATATTCTTGCCTGGGGAATTGATCGGAGGCTGCCATGGCGGGAGTGCGGGGACGCCGCCCGGCCGGGTCGACCACCCGCGACGACATCGCCACCGCGGCCAAGCGCCAGTTCGCCGACCTCGGCTACCCGGGCACCACGATCCGTTCCATCGCCCGGGAGGCGCGCGTCGACCCGAGGCTGGTCACCCACTACTTCGGCACCAAACAGGACCTGTTCATGGCCGTGTTCGACCTGCCGATCGTGCCCGAGCGCCTGTTCGACGACTCGATCGCCGAGGCCGCGGCGAGCGGCGCGCCGTTCGGGAACGTCTTCGCCCGTCATGTCGTGCGCCTCCTGCGCACCCCGGAATTCGGCCAGGCGGCCAGCGGGCTGCTGCGCGCCGCGGCCACCGAGCCCGCCGCCGCCGCGCTGATCAGCGCCTTCATCAGTGAGCGGATCATCGGTCCGCTGCTCGCCCGGATCGGGCGCGAGAGCGAGCCGCTGCGGGGGGTGCTGGCCGGCAGCCAGGTGGCCGGGCTCGTGCTCGCCATGCTGGTGGTGCAGGTCGACCCGCTGCCGCGCGCCGAGGAGGACGATCTCGTCGACCTCCTCGGCCCCGTGTTCCAGCACTATCTGGTCGGCACCGGGCCGGACCGGCGTCCGTGACCCGATGTGCATCGGGCGCACACCGCCGTGACGATCGGGCTACTGCACTTGATTCGACCCCCACCCCAGCAAGTACCGTCGTCCCTATGTCTTCGACCACCACCGATCGCGAGACCGGACGCCGCGAACGTCGGCTCCCGGACGGCATGACCGCCAGCGATCATCCCCTCTCTTCCATCGACATCGAGACCCCCGAAGCCACCGGACGGGTGCTGCGCCAGGGCGCTCAGGTGCTCGAGTGGGCGCCGACGGCCACCGGACCGGTGCTGTGGGTCTCCTCCAAGGCTCGCTTCGAGCCGGGCCACGAGGTCCGCGGCGGCGTCCCCGTCTGCTTTCCCTGGTTCGGCGCCGGCGTCCACGGGCACCGCAAGCCGTCGCACGGGGTGGCGCGCACCAGCACCTGGCAGCTCGTCGAGAGTGGCATGCCCGAGGGCGTGGGCCACCTCCTGTTCCAGCTCACGGCGTCCGACCTCGCCGACGGCCCCGACCCCGACGCCCTGCCCGGCGGTGCCGTCGCCTACCTGTCGGTGGCCATGGCCGACAAGCTCCGCATCGACCTCACCGTGCAGGCCGGCAGCGAGGAGTTCACCTTCGAGGAGGCGCTGCACACCTACTTCTCCGTGGGCGAGCTCAAGCGGGTGAGCATCGAGGGGCTCGACGGGCACGACTACGCCGACAAGACGAGGGACTTCGAGCAGCTTCGCCAGGAGGGCGACGTCACCTTCGACGGCGAGGTCGACCGGGTGTACGACCACAGCGGAGCGGCCCGCATCGTCGACCCCCTGCTGCAGCGCACGATCACCGTCGCGAAGCGCAACTCGGCGAGCACGATCGTCTGGAACCCGGGCTCCGACAAGGTCACCTCCATCGTCGACATCGACGACACCGAGTGGAGCGGCTTTGTCTGCGTCGAGACCGGCAACGTCCGCGAGCACGCCATCACCCTGCAGCCGGGTGACAGTCACACGATGACCGTGGTCATCGACGTGGCGCTGCACAAGCAGGCCGACTAGTACGCGACGACCCCCGCCGACCCGCCTCTGCGGCGGTCGGCGGGGGTCGTGCTCTGTCCGGGTCAGGGCTCCGGTCAGAGGTCGGGGCTGATCAGCGGACGCAGCGTCCGCTGGGCGATGCGCAGTCCCTCGCACACCTTCTCCGGCGTCCCGCCCCACAACGGGTCCTCGTGCTCGACCGACAGGGTGCCGGTGAAGCCCACCTCGTAGAGCCGGTCGACGACATGGCTCCAGTCGACGATCCCGCGGCCGGGGATGCGGTAGCGCCACCACCCCATCGCCCAGGGGTTGTCGCCCTTCTCGACCAGTCCGAAGAAGCCGTACTGGTTGCGCTTGTCGTCGAAGATCTCGAGGTCCTTCGCCTGGGCGTGCACGATGTACTCGGCGAACGGGGCGATGGTGGCGATCGGGTCGATGCCGATCCACGTGAGGTGGCTGGGATCCCAGTTGAGGTAGAACCCGAGCTCCTTGGTCATCCACTCCCACAGCTCCGGGGAGTAGGCGATGTTGCCCGGGTAGCCGTCGGGGTGCCAGCCCTCCATCACGCAGTTCTCGACGATGAGCTTGATCCCGCGCTCGCCGGCGTAGTCGACGAGTTCGGGCAGCACCCGCTCCGCCTCGCGCATGTTCTCGCGGACGCTCTTGCTCACGTCGCGGCCGAGGAAGGTGCCGACGTAGGGCACGTCGAGCATCTGCGCGGCGTCGATCGCGTGCTTGAGGTGGGTGCGGATCTCCTCCCGTCGCGCCAGATCGCCGATGAGGTTGTTCTCGTAGTAGGCGAACGCCGAGATCTCCAGGCCGGTGCGCTCCATGAGCGCCCGGGTCTCGTCGGCGTCCTTCTCGGTGAACGTGGCGACGGGCAGGTGGGCGGCCTCGAAGTCGCGTCCGCCGGTGCTCGGCCACACCGCCACCTCGAGCCGCTCGTACCCGGTCTGCTTGGCGAACTCGGCCACCTGCTCCAGCGACCAGCTGGGCAGGCAGGCCGTCAACATTCCCAGTTTCATCTGTGCTTCTCCGCTTGTCGGGGCGATGTCAGAACGTGACGGACTCGCCGGTGGAGGCCGAGGTGTAGATCGCCTCGAGGATCTCGGTGACGACCACCGCCTGTTCGGGCTTGACCAGCGGCTCGGTGTCGTTGAGCACGGCGTCGATCCAGGCCGCCGCCTCACGGGCACCCGGGTCGGGACCGCCGGGGCCACCGAAGCCGTAGGCACGCACCGACGGACCGGGCTGAGTGAACACCGTCTTGCCGCCGGCGACCCCGTTGAGCACGGCCTCGACGTAGCCGTTGTCGGTGATCATCTCCGCACCGCCCTTCGTGCCGGCAAGGGTGCAGGACGCCTCCCGCGACCGGAGCACGTTGAGCGCCCAGGCCGCCTCGAGGAAGATCGTCGCGCCGTTCTTCATCTTGATGAAGCCGAACGCGGAGTCCTCGGTGGAGAAGTTCTGCTGGTCGAACTCCGACCCCTCGTCACCGTAGGGGATCTCGGCGATCTTGTGGAAGACCTGCCCGCTGACCTGGTCGACCTCGTAGTTGCCCATGTACCACAGGGTGAGGTCGAGGGCGTGGGTGCCGATGTCGATGAGCGGGCCGCCGCCCTGCTTCTCGACGTCGGTGAACACCCCCCACGTGGGGACGCCCCGCCGGCGCACGGCGTGCGCCTTGGCGAGGTAGATGTCGCCGAGCGAGCCCTCGTCGACGGCGCGGCGGACGAACTGGGCGTCGTCGCGGAACCGGTTCTGGTAGCCGATGGTGAGCTTGCGTCCGGTGCGCCGGGCGGTTTCGAGCATCTTGCGCGCCTCGGCCCCGTTGATGGCCATCGGCTTCTCGCACATGACGTGCTTGCCGGCCTCGAGGGCGGCGCAGGTGATCTCGCTGTGCGACACGTTCCACGTGCACACGTGGATGACGTCGATCGAGGGGTCGTTGACGACCTCGTGCCAATCCGTGGTGGTGTACGCGCCCTCGGCGCCGTACTGCTCGAGGTACTTGTCGCACAGGTCCTGGTTGAAGTCGCAGAAAGCGACGATGTCGACCTTGTCGCTCACCGACGCGAGGCCGGGGAGGTGCTTGAGCCGGGCGATGAAGCCCAGCCCGATGATGCCCACGCGGAGCTTCTTCTCAGACATCCTTGTCGTGCTCTTCCTTGTCACTAGCGGTGTGGATGAGGGGATGGCGGGACCGCCGGGCGGTCCCGCCAGGGTGAGGGGTTCAGCCGACGAGCGCGGCCGTCGGGCTCCACCCCTCGGGGAGCAGGTCGACCGGCGCCACGGTGCTGTCGATGCCCACGGTGCCTCCGGCGTCGACGGCCCGGTTGATCGCCAGCATGATCTCCAGCACGTGGTAGGCCAGCTCGCCGGTCGCCCGGTGCGGCGTGCCCGCGGCGATGCTGCGCGCCATGTCGACGACACCGATGCCGCGGCCGGCGCCGGCCGGGTCGACGTCGACGACCTCGACGATCTCCTCGCCGCGCACCACGGGGGCCCCGTGGCGGGTGACCCGGCCACCGAAGGTGTTGGGGTCGCTGGCCTCGATGGTGGCGTCGACACCGCCGAACTCCAGCACCCGCCGCGTCCGGGACGAGTCGAAGCTGAAGATGGCGGTGCTGGTGGCACCCGAGGCGTGGGTGAGCAACGCCTCGGCGTGGGTGGGCACCTCGACGGGGAACACGCTGCCCTGCCGGGGGCCGGCGTGCACGGTGCGCTCGAGCCGGGCCCGTCCGCCGGTCGCCGTGACGCTGGTCACCGGGCCGAGCCCGAGCACCAGGCTGGTGAGGTAGTAGGGACCGATGTCGAGCACCGGCCCACCGCCCGGACCGTAGAAGAACTCGATGCTCGGGTGCCACAGGTCGGGTCCGCGGTTCTGCATCACGGCGAGGCCGGTGACTGCGCCGCCGATCCCCTCCCGCACGAGCCGCAGCGTGGTCTGGATGCCCGGGCCGAGCACGGTGTCGGGGGCGCATCCGACCCGCAGCCCCTTCCGGGTCGCCAGGTCGAGGACCCCCCTCGCCGCCTCCAGCGAGGTGGCGAGGGGCTTCTCGCTCCAGATGTGCTTGCCGGCCTCGAGCGCCATCAGGTCGACGTCGGCATGCGCGGTCGGAACCGTGAGGTTGACGATCAGTTCGACATCGGGATGGGCGAGCACGTCCTGAGCCGTGCCCGCGTCCGGGACGCCGTACTTCTCGGCCTGGGCCCGCGCCCGCTCGACGTCGATGTCGCCGACGGCGACGACCTCGACATCGGGGTAGCCGGCCAGGTGCGTGAGGTACTGGTCGCTGATGTTGCCAGCGCCGATGAGACCGGTGCGCACGCAGCCGCCTCAGGCCTGCTTGCCGGCCACGTACTGCAGCGACTCGACAGTCGCCTGCACGACGTCGGTGCCGCAGGAGTCGAACTCGACCACCCACACCTTGTCGCGGCCCGCCTCGAGGATGGAGTCGACGTCGAGTTCGCCGGTGCCGACGGCCACGTTGTCGGCACGCTCGTCGAGCCGGCCGTCCTTGATGTGCAGGTGGGTCACCCGGTCGCCGAGCTTGGCGAGCAGAGCCGGCACATCCTGACCGCCGAACGCGGCCCAGAACGTGTCGAGTTCGAGCAGCACCTTGTCGTCGAGCTTCGACACGAGGTACTCGTAGCCGGTGGTGCCGTTGACCTCGTGCTTGAACTCGAAATCGTGGTTGTGGTAACCGATGCGGAAGCCGGCGGCCTCGGCGACGGGCACCAGCGCGTTGAGCTTGTCGGCGAGGATGTCGAGTTGCTCGGCCGAGGCGAAGGCGCTCGGGTCGTAGTGGGGCAGGAAGATCGTCTTCGTGCCGAAGTCCTTGCAGATGGCGAACAGCGCATCGAGGTCGTCGTTGTCGACGATGCGGGCGTGGATGCTCGGCGAGGAGATGCCGTGGCGGCGGAGCGCCTCGGGCAGCCAGTCGGCGAAACGCTCGGGAGCGAAGCCCTCGATGGCGTTCGCGCCCGCGGCGGTGAGCTTGTCGAGCACGGCGTCCGCGGTCTCAGGGGTGATCGCGTCGCGGAGGGAGTAGAGCTGAACGGAGAGAACGGTCATGCCCGACACTCTTCCCCAAAACTGACCACTTGGGAAGGGTCATCCGCGGGATGTCCCACACTCGGTCCGACGGCTCTCCGCACGACGCCGACGCAACCCCCGGGTTGGGCGCTCAGGCAGGCCCGTTCCCGGCCCCGGCGAACGGGCGCACCGCGTGGGCCTCGACCTCGTAGCGGCTCTGCAGTCCGCCGCCGCCGCGGAAGAAGCGCCGGCGCAGTGATCCGGTGACCTCGGCGGTTCCGCCGATGCCCACCTGCGCCGCCCCCTGCCGCGTGTCGGGACTCCAGCAGGCGACGTCGATCGTGTCGACGCTCGGCTGCCTCGGCCGGCGGACCTCGCGGGGGACCACCAGACGCAGCGTCACCACCGAGTCGCCGCTCGGCAGTTCGTGGGCCTCGGAGATGCCCGAGACCCGGCCGACCAGGCGGACCTCGTTGGCGCCCTCGATGGAGGCGGTCTGGGGGTTCGGCAGGTCGGGCACGGTGGGGTCGGCGGCGGGGGTCTCGGCGTCCGGGCCGTCGGTGACGGGCACCTCGCTGGTGGTGGTCATGGTGATCTCCCTCTGAGGGTGAATGGTGCGCGGGCCGCGCTCATCGGGACTGTCTCGATGCCGGACGCCGGCGACCCGCGCAATCGGAGGTGTTGTGGAGAACCGGCGGGTGCGGCGGAAGCCTGTGGACGAGCGGCGCGAGCCGACATCGGCGAGGCACCCGGCGCTGTCCCTGCCGGCGCTGGGCACCCACTCTTGGGGTGGCATCCCGGGGCCCACCCTGCTCGCCACCGCGGTGTCGTTCGTCGTCGCCTACTTCTCCATCGGCTGGCTGCTGCGGTTCGGGTCGAAGAACTCATTCACCTCGTTCATCGTCTCCCGGCGGGTGCTCGGCGTCCTGCTCGTCGTCCTGCTCCTCAGCCACGTCACCACCCCCGTCTGATCCGGGGAGCGGCCACAGGGCGCGCACGGTCTCGAGCGTGTCGGCGTCCTCGGCCCGCTTGTCGTCGCGATAGCGAAGCACCCGGGCGAACCGCAGCGCCAGCCCTCCGGGGTAGCGCGACGAGCGCTGAACGCCGTCGAAGGCCACCTCGACGACCTGTTCGGGACGCACCGTGACGGTCCACCCGTCGTCGGCCACCGCGAGGTCGCGGAAGCGGCGGGTCTGCCAGGCGAGCATCTCGTCGGTCATCCCCTTGAACGTCTTGCCGAGCATCACCCACCCGCCCGGGCTGTCGGTGTCGCGGGCGCCGAGGTGGATGTTCGAGAGCAGGCCGTGCCGGCGTCCGGACCCCCGCTCGACCGCGAGCACGACGAGGTCGAGCGTGTGCCGCGGCTTCACCTTGACCCACGACCCGCCGCGACGGCCCGCGCTGTAGACCCCGGCGAGGTCCTTGATGACGACACCCTCGTGGCCCGCGGCGAGCATCCGGGCGTTGAAGTCCTGGGCCACGACGACGTCGTCGGTCTGCACCGACGGCACGAGGTTGGCCTGCGGCACCAGCCGCTCGAGCACCTGGCGGCGTCCCGCGAGCGGCTGGTCGAGCAGGGTGTGCCCGTCGAGGTGGAGCACGTCGAACAGGATGGTCGTGAGCGGAACCTCGCGCCGCAACTGCTCGGGGTCGCGGGTGGACGCCGTGCGGGCCCCGGTGACCTGGAACGGCTGGGGACGTCCGTCGGCGCGGAGGGCGATCGCCTCGCCGTCGAGCACGAGGGAGTGCGCCGGCAGTGGCGCGACGACCGCGACGATGTCGGGCACCCGGTCGGTGATGTCGTCGAGGGAGCGGGTGAACACGCGCACCTCGTCGCCCCGCTTGTGCGCCTGCACGCGGATGCCGTCGTACTTGCACTCGACCGACCACCCCGGGCCGCCTCCGGCCAACGCCTCCGCCACACTCGGCTTGGACGCCGCGAGCATCGGCGCCACCGGCCGGAACACCTCGAGACCGATCCGCTCGAGAGCGTCGACGCCCCCGGACAGTGCGGCCACGGCCACGGGTGGCAGGCGTCCGGCAAGCATCGCGGCCCTGCGCACGGACGCCGCCGGCACCCCGGCCGCCTCCGCGATCGCCCCCTGCATGACGCCGTCCAGCGCGCCCTGGCGCACGTCGCCCGTGATGAGCCCCCGGAGGAAGCGCTGTTCGGCCGCGGTCGCCCGGGAGAACAGGCTGCCGACGACCTCGCGCCGGGAGCCCGCGGCGCCCGGGCCCGAGGCGGAGGCGAGCGCGGCGAAGGCGGCGTCCACCTCGGCGAGGGTGAGCGTGCCGTCGGGGGCTGCGGCCGGGAGCCCGGACAGCGACCGGTAGCCGACGCCCAAGCGGCCGTGCGGGACGAAGCCCGACAGAAGTGCGGTGACCAGCTCGACCGAGCGGGTGCCGTCGCCGGCGGCGTCCCGGAGCAGGGCGGCCAGCGCGCTCGTCTT
>JAJYQH010000023.1 GCA_021794705.1 Actinomycetes bacterium
CGCTGATCTTCTTCAGCCTGTTCGAGCGCCGCATCGTCGGCGGTCTCACCGGAGCCGTCAAGGGCTGACGAGCCGGGACGCCGGTCCGACCCGGGGCCGGCGTCCCACCCCCGGCGTAGCCGATGTCCGACGGCGCACGGTCCGGTCGCCCCCAGCGATCGGGTCGTCCGCCGGAGCGGACGGAGCGTACGCCGCCCCAACCACACCGAAGGGAGGCGCGTCACCACCATGTCGGGGTCCTGACCCCCACGGATTCTGCAAGGCATGCACCACACAGGACACTGCACAGCACATTCCGAAAGGAACCCACGGTAATGACAATGCAACGACGCATTGCGGTCCTCGCGGCCGTCACCGCTCTCAGCGCGACGCTCGTGACCGCCGCTCCCGCCCTGGCGACACCGGGGATGAGCAGCCCCACCCTGCGCAAGGAGGCACCGATCGATCTGCACATCGGCAGCGCCTCGTGGGGAGCCCGCGACCTCACCCCCTACGACCCGAAGAACCCCACGCAGTACCAGCAGATCCTCAGCACCCAGTTCAACTCGATCACCCCCGAGAACGACATGAAGTGGGACGCAACGGAGCCCGCCCCCGGCGTCTTCGACTTCACCGGCGCCGACGCTGTCGTGAGGTTCGCCGAGGCGAACCACATGGCGGTGCGCGGCCACAACCTGCTGTGGCACAACCAGAATCCCCAGTGGGTGATGGACGCCTACAAGTCGTGGACCTGCGACCAGGCGAAGGCCGTGCTCAAGGACCACATCACCACGGTGGTCGGCCACTTCAAGGGCAAGATCTACCAGTGGGACGTCGCCAACGAGATCTTCCACGACACCTGGGACCCGAACGCCTACGACGCCAACGGCCAGTTGCGGCTCCGCACCGACCAGAACCCGTTCCTCTACGCGTGCAGTTCCGACCCGGTCGGCCTGCTCGAGGACGCGTTCCGCTGGGCGCACGCCGCTGACCCCAACGCCGTGCTGTTCATGAACGACTACGCGGTCGAGGGCATCAACACCAAGACGGACGCCTACTACGCGCTCGCGCAGAAGATGCTCGCCGACGGCGTCCCGCTGGGCGGCTTCGGAGCCCAGGGCCACCTCGACCTCGACTACGGGTTCGACAACAGCCTGCAGGCCAACTTCGAGCGGTTCGCGAAGCTCGGACTCCAGGTGGCGATCACCGAGGCCGACGTCCGCGTCCGGGTCGACGCCAACGGGCAGCCGATCAACCCGGCCGACGTGCAGCGCCAGGCCGACTACTACGGCCGGATGCTGCAGGCCTGCCTCAACGTGCCGCAGTGCACGAGCTTCACCGTGTGGCAGTACACCGACTCGAAGTCGTGGGTGCCGGGAGTGTTCCCGGGCAAGGGGTACGCGACCCCGTACACCGCCGACTACACCCCGAAGCCCGCGTACTACACGCTGCGCAACCTGCTGGCCGAGGCCACCCCGGGACGCTCGCCCCGGGTGCCGATGGGCAGCTGACCCAACCCCCAGCCGACGGGCGGGCGCTCCTCCGGGGCGCCCGCCCGTCGTCGTCCCCGGAACCGGTCCCGGCGGCGTACGACCTGACCGACGGCGTACGAGATGTGGGGCCGTTTCCGACATCTCGTACGCCGGGGGCGACGACTTGTACGCCGCCCAGCGGGGGCGGGGACGCCGTTCGCCCTAGAATCCGGGGCATGCGCAGGCAACTGGTCACGGGGGGCGCCGGGTTCATCGGCAGCAACTACGTCCGGCACGTGCTCGCGCACACCGACGACGCGGTCACGGTCCTCGACGCGCTCACCTACGCCGGCAACGAGGCGTCCCTCGCCGGGCTTCCCCCCGAGCGCATGCGCCTGGTCCGCGGCTCGATCACGGACGCCGCACTCGTCGACTCCCTCGTCGCGGACGCCGACGTCGTCGTCCACTTCGCCGCGGAGAGCCACAACGACAACTCCCTCGCCGACCCCTCGCCGTTCGTCCAGACCAACCTCGTCGGCACCTACACGTTGCTCGAGGCGGTGCGCCGGCACGGCACCCGCTACCACCACATCTCCACCGACGAGGTCTACGGCGACCTCGACCTCGACGACCCCGCCCGGTTCACCGAGGCGACGCCGTACAACCCGTCGAGCCCCTACTCCGCCACCAAGGCGGGCTCCGACCTGCTGGTGCGCGCCTGGGTGCGCAGCTTCGGCGTCCGGGCGACGATCAGCAACTGCTCGAACAACTACGGCCCCTACCAGCACGTCGAGAAGTTCATCCCCCGGCAGATCACCAACGTCATCGACGGCGTCCGGCCCCGCCTGTACGGCGCCGGCCTCAACGTGCGCGACTGGATCCACGTCGACGACCACAACGCGGCCGTGCTCGCCATCCTCGAGCGGGGACGCATCGGCGAGACGTACCTCATCGGGGCCGACGGGGAGAAGAACAACCGCGAGGTCATCGAGCTCATCCTCACCCTCATGGGGCACCCGGCCGACGCCTATGACCATGTCACCGACCGCCCGGGTCACGACCTGCGCTACGCCATCGACTCGACGAAGCTGCGCACCGAACTCGGCTGGACGCCGCGCTACACCTCGTTCGCGGACGGCCTGGCCGACACCATCGACTGGTACCGGGGCCACGAGTCGTGGTGGCGGCCGATGAAGGCGGCCACCGAGTCCAAGTACGCGCGCACCGGCCAGTGAGACGAGAGCCCCGATGACGCCCCAGCCCCGGATCTCCACCACGCTCATCCCGGGGATGCTGGTCGTCGACCTGCCGCTGCCCGGCGACAGCCGCGGCTGGTTCAAGGAGAACTGGCAGCGGGAGAAGATGACCGCGCTCGGCCTTCCCGACTTCGGGCCGGTGCAGAACAACCTCTCGTTCAACGCGAGCGCCGGCGCCACCCGGGGTCTGCACGCCGAGCCCTGGGACAAGTACGTGTCGCTCGCCTGCGGCCGCATCTTCGGCGCCTGGGTCGACCTGCGCGAGGGCCCCAGCTTCGGCGCGACGTTCACCCTGGAGATGGGCCCCGACAAGGGCGTCTTCGTCCCCCGCGGCGTCGCGAACGGCTACCAGGCGCTGGTCGACGGCACGGTCTACACCTACCTCGTCAACGAGCACTGGAGCCCGGAGGCACGCGCCTCGTACACCTACCTCAACCTCGCCGACGAGACCGTCGCGATCCCCTGGCCCATCCCCCTCGACCGGGCCGAGATCAGCACCGCGGACGCCGCCCATCCCCGGCTCGCCGACGTCGTCCCCATGCCCCCGCGCCGCACGGTGATCCTCGGCGCCGGGGGCCAGGTCGGCCGCGCTCTCGCCCGCATCCTCCCGGACGCCGTGGCGCTCACCCACGACGACCTCGACACCGCCGACGCCGACGCGCTCGCCCGGTTCGGGTGGGGCGGGGTCGGCACGATCATCAACGCCGCCGCCTACACCGCCGTCGACACCGCCGAGACTCCGGAGGGGCGGCGCGACTGCTGGGCGGCCAACGTCACCGGGGTCGCCCACCTCGTCCGGCTCGCCCGCCGGCTCCGGGCCACGCTCGTGCACGTGAGCAGCGACTACGTCTTCGACGGGTCGGTCGAGCGCCACCGCGAGGACGAGCCGTTCACCCCGCTCGGCGTCTACGGCCAGACCAAGGCCGCCGGCGACGCCCTGGTGGCCACCCTGGAGCGGCACTACATCGTGCGCGCCAGCTGGGTGATCGGGGAGGGTCGCAACTTCGTCCGCACCATGGCCGATCTCGCCGATCGCGGCGTCCGGCCGGCGGTGGTCGACGATCAGGTCGGCCGGCTCACCTTCGCCGACGACCTGGCCGACGGCATCGCCCACCTGCTGTCCTCCGGTGCCCCCTTCGGCACCTACAACCTGTCCAACTCGGGCGAGAGCCGGTCGTGGGCCGCCATCGCCCGGGAGGTCTTCGCCGCGCGGGGCCGCAACCCCGACGACGTCACCCCGGTGAGCACCGCCGAGTACGCGGCCGGCCGGCCCGCGGCTCCCCGCCCCGCGCACAGCACGCTCGTCCTCGATAGGATCACGGCTACCGGTTACGCCCCTCCGGACGCCGACGAGCGGCTGCGCGCCTACCTCGCCCGCATCCCACGGGGCTGAGGCGGCGACCAGAGCGACGAAACCTCTGGTCCGGCACAGGTTGGTGTGCGACAGTGGTCCCCATCACGTCGAGCCAGGACCCGGAAGGTAGGGGGAGGGTGCATGGCCAACGACCAGCTGCCGTTCTTCGACGACGACTCCGACAAGGACCCGTCGGTCACTCCTCCCGCGGCTGCGGAGCCAGCCACGGATGTCACGGACGCCGCCGACGTCACCCCTGAGGTGGCCGACCGGCCGCGACGACGACGCGGACGACGGGTGCTCATCGGCTCCCTGTCGATCCTCGGCGTCCTCGTGCTCGCGGTGGTCGGCGTCCTCGGCTACTACCTCAAGTCGGTCGACAACGCCCTGAGCCAGGCGCCCCGCGCGGACATCCTGCCGACGGTCTCGGGCAACCTCACCGTGCCGGGCGGCTCCAACGGGTCGGGTGGTTCAGGTGGGGCGGGCGACAAGACCGGCCTCAACGTGCCCGCGCCGGACGCCGCCAACGCGATGAACATCGTCATCATGGGCAGCGACTCGCGCGGCACCGACCGCGGCCGCAGCGACTCGCTCATCCTCATGCACATCAGCGGCGACCGGAAGAAGGTCTACCTCATCTCGTTCCCGCGCGACATGTGGGTGTCGATCCCGGGCTACGGCAACGCCAAGATCAACGCCGCCTACTCGTGGGGCGGTCCGACGTTGGCCATCCAGACCCTCGAGAACCTCGTGCACGTGCGGGTCGACCACGCGGCCATCGCCGACTTCACCGGGTTCACCGATCTCGTCGACGTCATCGGCGGCATCAGCGTCTACAACAACCAGGCGTCCCGCAGCGACGGCGTCACCTTCCCGATGGGGCAGCTCAACCTCAACGGCAAGGACGCCCTCATCTACACCCGCGAGCGCTACGACCTCGCCAACGGCGACCTCGACCGGGCGGCCCGGCAGCGCGACGTCATCAAGGCGATCTTCCAGAAGGTGCTCACGCCGGCCGTGCTGGCCAACCCGTCCAAGTTCAACGCGGCGGCGCAGAAGATCGCCCCCAACGTCACCGTCGACTCGGGATTCACCAACGCCGCGATCGAGAAGCTGGCCCTGTCGATGCGGGTCACCTCGATCGACGACGTCCGGTCACTGCAGGCGCCGGTGAGCGGCTTCGCGGTCTCGGCCGACGGTCAGGACTACGACGTGGTCAACACGCCCGTGCTGGCGCAGCTCGCCACCGCCCTGGCCAATGACCAGATGGAGCAGTACTGGCAGCTGCACAAGAACGACCAGCGGGTCACCGCGCCCTGACCGGCGTCCGGTGCGCGGCCGGCCTCGGGCCGTCCAGCGCTTCGGTCTTCCACGCGAGCAGCCGGGTGATGAACTCCTCCTCGGCGAACTCCCGCGCCCGGGCGCGGCAGGCCTCCGGGGCGCAGGCCCGGGCCGACTCGTAGGCGGCCCTCAGGGTGGACGCCTCGAAGTCGCGGACCAGGGCGCCGGTGACGCCGTCGATCACCGACTCGGGGGCCCCTCCCTCGGCGTTGGCCACCACCGGGGTGCCGGCCGCCATCGCCTCCACCGGGACGATGCCGAAGTCCTCGACCGGCGGGAAGACGAACACGCTCGCCCGCCGCAGCAACTCGCGGACGAGGGGCGTCGACGGCGAATCGATGACGTGCACCGGCACCGTGGCGGCATCTCCCCGGGCGAGGAGTTCCTCACGCAGCGGCCCCCCGCCGGCGAGCACGACGGGGACGCCGGCAGCCTCGCCCGTGGCGATGACGACGTCGAGCCGCTTGTAGGGGATGAACCGGGACAGTCCGAGGACGAACTCCGTCGGCAGCGCGTCGAGCCGGCGCCGTTCGTCGCCGGTGAGCGCGACCGGCTGCGAGAAACCCGTCACGTCGACCGGCGGGTGGATCACGGTGCTGTCGCGCCCCCAGACCTCGGCGATGCGGCGGGCGACATAGTGGGAGTTGGCCGCCAGGGCGACCGCCTCGTGGGCGCGGCGCCGGTCGAGCGAGCGCAGCGGCGGAGCGGCCGCGCGGACGAGCGGGGATGCCCCCCGGTGGTCGAGTTCGGGCACCCACAGGTAGCGGGCGGGGGTGTGGACGTAGACGAGCTTGGGGACGTCGCCCGTACGGAGCCGGGCGTGATGGGCGAAGGCGTGGGAGGAGACCAGCAGCCAGTCGTACCGGCCCTCCAGCGCTCGCCAGGCGAGTGGCATGAGCGGCAGGCTGAGCGCCTTGTGCCCGCGCAGCGGGGTGCGCGCGAGCACCGACTCGCCGACCCGGCGTCCGGGATAGCGACCCGGACTGTCGTCCCACAACACCCGCAGATCGGCGTCCGGCAGGGCCCGCATCATCGCGTCGAGGACGCGTTCGGCCCCGCCATGGCGCTCGAGCCACTCATGCACGATGAGGCCCGGCATTGTTCCTCCCCCGAGGGACCGCCCCCCGACGGTCTGCTGTTCAGCCTAGCCGCCGACGCCGCCACGCATCCAGAGAGCGCAGGACTGGTGGGACCTGTTTGGAGGAGCGACCAGATGAGTCCGCCCGGAGCGCGAGTAGGGGACTTGCAGGAATTCGCGGATTGTGCCGCCGCACGTCGTCCACAGCCACTGTGGACAGCGGAGCGGGGACACGCCGCTCGGGTCGCGCTCCGGTGACGGCGCGTGGCGCTGGGCCGGCACGAGCGGCCGAGCCACCCGACGCGCTCGGGTGGCCCGTCGCCCCTAGTCAAATGGATGATTCTTGGTGGGGCCGGCCCTCCGTCGGGCTGCCCCGACCCCGGCCGCCGCGGGAGGAGCGGCGTCCACACACGCCCTCGGCGTTTTGCACATCCCCTGTGGACAACTCCTGTGGTTGACGGGGTCGACGGCACTGGCGCCGCCGTCCCGGGGACGACGGCCCGGGCAGGGAGGGCGTCCGTGGAACAATGCGACCGTGCGCGTCTACAACTTCTCCGCGGGTCCCGCCGTCATGCCGATCGAGGTGCTCGAGCGGGCGCAGGCCGAGCTCACCGACTGGCGGGGCAGCGGCATGTCGGTGATGGAGGTGTCCCACCGCGGCAAGGACTTCGTCGAGTGCGCCGCGGACGCCGAGACGCTCCTGCGCCGGGTGATGGGCATCCCCGACGACTACGCGGTGCTGTTCATTCAGGGCGGGGCGACCGGGCAGTTCGCCGCGGTGCCGATGAACCTCACCGCGCCCGGCGACACGATCAGCCTCGTGAACACCGGCCAGTGGTCGAGCAGGGCGCAGAAGGAGGCCGCGGCGCTCGGCCTGGAGGTGGCGGTCGTCGCCGACGAGGCGGAGTCCGGCTACACCACGACGCCCGAGCCCGGCTCCTTCGAGGCCGCGGAGGGGTCGAGGTACCTGCACTACACGCCCAACGAGACGATCGGCGGGGTGGAGTTCGGGTACGTGCCCGACGTCGACGTCCCGCTGGTCGCCGACGCGAGTTCCACGATCCTGTCGCGGCCGATCGACGTCTCGCGCTTCGGTGTCATCTACGCCGGCACGCAGAAGAACATGGGACCCGCCGGCATGGCGGTGGTGATCGTCCGCCGTGACCTGCTGGGGCACGCCCGCCCGGGGACGCCGAGCATCTTCGACTACGCGAAGATGGCCGACACCGACTCGATGCTCAACACCCCGCCGACGTTCTCGATCTACCTGCTCGGGCTGATCCTCGACTGGGTAGAGAACCAGGGCGGCCTCGAGGCGATGGGCAAGCTCAACAAGGACAAGGCCGACGCCCTCTACCAGTACATCGACGCCTCGCCGTTCTACTCCAACCCCGTCGACGTCTCGGCCCGGTCGTGGATGAACGTCCCGTTCCTGCTCGCCCGTCCCGAGTTGGACAAGCAGTTCGTCAGCGAGGCGGCGTCCGCGGGGCTGATGAACCTGGCGGGCCACCGCTCGGTGGGGGGCATGCGCGCGAGCATCTACAACGCCATGCCGATCGAGGGCGTGCTCGCGCTCATCGACTTCATGGACGGCTTCGCCGCCCGCAACTCCTGACCGGACCTTCCCAGCCGGCTGGCGATTTCGACGCTCTTGCTGGCGATTTCTGCCGATTCCGCGTCGAGAACGCCAGCAACAGCAGAGAACGCCAGCAACAGAGGCCGGGACGGAACGGGCATGATGTCCGGCTCCCGCGGGGAGAGGGACGGGACTCGGGCGGCTCAGGCCGCGCGGGCGAGCACCTCGAACAGCTCGGTCTCGGTGAGCAGGATCGGGTTGCCCTTCATGCTGCTCGCGGCGGACGCCTTCTGCACCACCTCGGCGTGCACGGACGGGTCGAGCCCGAGCCGGCGCAGGCCGGGGACGCCGAGCAGGCCCAGGGTCTCCGAGATCCACGCCAGCAGGTCGCCGGGCTGGGCGTCGAGCCGGCCGACGACCGCGACGGCCGCC
>JAJYQH010000267.1 GCA_021794705.1 Actinomycetes bacterium
GGTGAGCCAGTAGATGAGCACACCGATCGGGATGCTGATACCGGTGAACAGGTAGATGACCGGGAAGAGGTAGAGCATCATCTTCTGCTGCTGGGCCATCGGACCGGTGAGCGACTCCGGCGGCATGTTCTTCTTGAGCAGCTGCAGCTGGGTGATGAACAGCACCGCGGACATCGCCACGATGAGCACCATCGCGAGCACCTGGGTGGCTCCGAAGCCGTTGGCGATCGGGAAGAACCGGCCCGCCAGCTGCGCGTTGAAGATCGACGAGTCGCGCAACGAGGCAACGAGCTCCGGGTGGTGCTTGAAGAAGGTGCCGCGCGGGATCGCGTTCGGCTGTGCCGCCGCGCCCTCGAGCACCCGGAACAGCGCGAGGAAGATGGGCGCCTGGAGCAGCAGCGGCAGGCAGGACGCCGCCGGGTTGACGCCCTCCTCGCGGTACAGCTTCATCTGCTCCTGCGCGAGCCGCTCACGGTCCGACCCGTGCTTCTCCTGCAGCGCCTTGAGCTTCGGCTGGATCAGCTGCATGCTGCGCGCCGAGTTGATCTGCCGCACGAAGAGCGGGATGAGCAGGATGCGGATGACCACCGTGAGGCTGATGATCGCGAGCGTCCACGTCCAGCCCGACCCCGACCCGAACACCGGCGTCCACACGCTGTGGAACAGCACGACGAGACCGGAGACGGCCCAGTAGAGCGGCTGCATCATCGCCGAGAGCACGTCGCGCAACGACGTCCACAGCGAGAAGAACGCGAACAGCGGAACGAGAAGGGGAGTGAGCGTCATCGTTGGCTACCTTGATCGGGCGACGCCTCGCCGGCGTCCGGAAATGAACCAGGGGGGTCGGCGGGGGCCTCGGTGGGGGAGTGGTGCGTGTGCTCCGAGCCGGGGACCGGGTCGTACCCGCCCAGCGACCAGGGGTGGCAGCGCAGCAGGCGGCGCACCGTGAGCCAGCCGCCCTTGATCGCCCCATGGGTCTCGAGCGCCGTGAGGCCGTAACTCGAGCACGTGGGGTAGTACTTGCACACATCCCCGTACAGGGGGGAGATCAGGGCCCGCCACAGCCGGACGAAGCCGATCATCACCCAGGCGAGGGGTGAATGGCGCAGGACGGCGCGCAACCCGCCCGCCGGTCGCGACCACGCGACGCCGGAGGCACTCACGGCGACACCTGCAGCCTGCGCCGCATCGTCGACCAGGCACCCACGAGGTCGTCGGCGAGGCGCTCCGGCTCACGGGACGCCGCGGGCAGCGCCCGGACGACGACCGACACGGGCATCGCGTCATCGAGCTGCGACGCCGCGAGGTGCCGCAGCCGGCGCTTGACCCGGTTGCGGACGACGGCGCCGCCCACGGCGCGGGACACGACGAAGCCCACCCGCGACGGGGGGCTTTCGAGGGACCGTGCGTGCAGCACGAGAGTGGGACGCGCCGCCCGGACGCCATGACGCATCGTGTCGCGGAACTCCCACGACGCGCGCATGCGATGGATCGCGGGCAGCACGTGCGTCAGGCCGACAGCTCCGAGCGACCCTTGCGACGGCGGGCGGCCAGAATGGCGCGGCCGGCGCGGGTGCGCATGCGGGCGCGGAAGCCATGGGTGCGGCTGCGACGCCGGTTGCTCGGCTGGAACGTACGCTTCGACATGGATCTATCTCCGAATGCTCCGCCGTGGTGCCAGGCGCGGGCGCGCCGTGCCACACGGGCAGGGATCGTTTTGTGTATCGGCGGGTGGTCGGTTCGGCGCGGCGACCTCAGGCGATCCTTGGAAGGAAACCCCGCGGCTGACACGACTGCGACTGATCCACGATACGGGCTGGGAGGATGCCCGGGCAAACTGCGGCCCACCTCCTCGCCCGGGCTCCAGCGGGAGCCCCAGACTGCGCAAGCGTGCGGCGTCCAGACGACACGCCGAGAAGGCCGCGAAATTTCGCCCAGAAGGTTGCACTACCTCCGCGCCCTTGTTAGCGTCTCCGAGGCGCGGTTGTCCACAGGCGGCGCCAACCCCCGTGAAGTGGTCAGCACACCCCCGCGGCCGGTCTCGACGGCAGCGGAAGCCCCACCAGTCGTCCGCACCGTCCGGTGAACCCCCCGGTGCGTACCCTGTCCACCCATGGTGCGGTCCACAGCTGTGGACGTCGGTTGTGGATAAGCAACGGGAGGCGGCCGTGCACAGTGTGCTCACCCCCGCTACTGTGGATAACCCCCGGGCGATCCGCACGCGGCCGCCCGAGTCCCGTCGGCCCGACCGACACGACCGCGAGGATGACGAGGAGCACATGAGCGTGGCGCACATGGCCGGTCCCGAACGGTCGCTCGACCAGGCCTGGCACCACGTGTTGAAGGCGGCGGCGCCGCACACCCGGGCCTGGCTGAAGAACGCCAAGCCGCTCACCGTGCACGAGTCCACCGTCATGATCGCGGTCGCCAACGACTTCACCCGGGAGCGGATCGAGAGCCGGCTCCGTACCCAGGTCGAGGAGTCGCTGAGCGACTACTACTCGCGTCAGATGCGGCTCGCCATCACCGTCGAGCCCGACCTCGAACTCAACCTCGAGAGTCCCGACAGCCCGTTCGACGAGGAGGACGAACTCCTCGAGCCGGTCGCCGCCCCGCGGGTCGTCCCGCCGTCGGCCATCCCGTCGCCGGTCAACGACGCCATCGACACCACGCCCTCGGGCGACCGGCTGAACCCCAAGTACACCTTCGATTCTTTCGTCATCGGGTCGTCCAACCGGTTCGCCCACGCGGCCGCGGCCGCCGTCGCCGAGGGTCCCGGCAAGTCGTACAACCCGCTGATGATCTACGGCGACTCTGGGCTCGGGAAGACCCACCTGCTGCACGCCATCGGGCACTACGTGCGTCGCTACTCCGACCGCGCTCGGGTGCGCTACGTCAGCACCGAGGAACTCACCAACGACTTCATCAACGCCATCTCCGAGAACCGCACCGCCCAGTTCCGGCGGCAGTACCGCGAGGTCGACGTGCTACTCATCGACGACATCCAGTTCCTGGAGTCGAAGATCCAGACCCAGGAGGAGTTCTTCCACACCTTCAACACGCTGCACAACGCGCAGAAGCAGATCGTCATGACGTCCGACCGGGCCCCGAAGCTGCTCGAGGCCCTGGAGCCGCGACTGCGCAGCCGGTTCGAGTGGGGGCTCATCACCGACATCCAGCCGCCGGACCTCGAGACCCGGATCGCGATCCTCAAGAAGTTCGCGGTGAACGAGCACCTCACGGTGGGTCTCGACGTGCTCGAGTTCATCGCGGCGCGGATCCAGACGAACATCCGCGAGCTGGAGGGGGCGCTCAACCGGGTATCGGCCTTCGCGAGCCTCAACAAGCAGCCGGTCGACGTGTCGCTGGCCGAGGTCGTGCTCCGCGACATCATGCCGGCGGGCGCCGACGCCCAGGTGAGTGCGTCCAAGATCATGGCCGAGACCGCGGCCTACTTCGGCATCGGCATCGAGGAGCTGACCGGCTCGTCGCGCACGCACGCGCTCGTCACCGCACGGCAGATCGCGATGTACCTGTGCCGGGAGTTCACCGACCTCAGCCTGCCCAAGATCGGCCAGTTGTTCGGCGGCCGCGACCACACGACGGTGATGCACGCCGACCGCAAGATCCGCGAGCTGCTGCGCGAGCGCCGCAGCGTCTACAACCAGGTGAGCGAGCTCACGAACAAGATCCGGCAGTGACCCGCGGACGCCGCCGGCCTCAGTCGGCGGCGCTCGCCACGACGTTGGTGGCCGAGGCGGCGAACGAGTCGAGCACGGCCCGCTCGTCGGTGACGATGTCGCGGAGGAACTCGAGCACCGTCCCCGGCATGTCGACGGCCTCCCGGTCGTACATCCACTGCACCTGCAGACCGTCCATCAGGGCCACGAGGCTGCGCGAGGCCCGCCGGGGGTCGACCCCGTCGCGGAGCAGGCCCTGCTGCTGCATGTGGGAGAACGAGAGTTCGTAGCTCTCGACCACCCGCTGGTAGCGCTGCGCGAAGTAGTCGTGTGCCGGGTGGCCGGGGTCGACGGCCTCGGCGGACAGGGTGACGAACAGTTCGACGAGGCCCGGCTGGGTGGCGTTGCGCTCGACCAGGTGCACGAGGGCGGTGAGGGCGTCGAGGTCGCTCCTGTCGCCGACGATGTCGTAGCTCTTCTCGTCGCGGTGCGCGAGCACCGCCATCAGCAGCTCCTCCTTGCTACCGAAGTGGTAGAGGAGTCCCGGGTGGGTGATGCCGACCTGCTGCGCGATGTCACGCAGTGACGCCCCGCGGTAGCCGGTCTCCGCGAAGTGCGCGAGGGCGACATCCAGAATCTGGGTGCGGCGGCGGTCTCCTCGCGCGCTCCCCCCCGGCTGAATGGCGGACATGCGTGACTCCTCGACTGGACGGCGCCGCGGGGTGGCCCGGCAGGGTTGGCTCCCGGCCGACGACGCGACCGGCGTCCTTGCCGGTGCGGCGGCGTGGGCACACGCTAGCACCGACGAGTGGCCGCGCCCGGGTTTGCCGCGTTCTCCACTTTCCACATGGTTATGTGGAAAACCTACCGCCGCTGAGGAGGGCCGGGGGACGGGTTCCCACACCCCACTCGGAGCGGTGCCGTCGATCAACAGATCCTCCCCGTGTCATTCGGTGGTTCTCCCAAGGGCTGGGGACGGCCAAAGGCGGGGCGACAAGGGGGAAGGCGGGTTATCCCCAGTTTCCCCAGAAGTGATGACGATGATGAGAGTAACCATGACCATCACCCCATCAAGGTCAGGCCTGTGCATGGGGACCGCGGATCGGGTGCGACATCGGCACCACCTATCGTGGAGCCACGATCGGTACTCCATCCACAAGACGACAGGACCCGTCCATGCTGCCCGACCTCGCCGCCGCCGACCCCACGACGGGCCCCGCGGGGCGTCCCGACGCACCGGGCGACCGCGTCGCGGCCTACACCGAGGGACTGACGAAGGTCTACGGCAGCGGTGACACGCGGGTCGTCGCCCTGGACGCCGTCGACGTGCAGTTCGAGAAGGGCCGCTTCACCGCGGTCATGGGCCCGTCGGGCTCGGGCAAGTCGACTCTCATGCATTGCGTCGCCGGCCTCGACTCGCCCACGGCCGGACGCATCGTCATCGGGGGCACCGAGATCGGCTCCCTCAAGGACAAGCAGCTCACCGAACTGCGCCGCGACCGGATCGGGTTCGTCTTCCAGGCGTTCAACCTCGTCCCGACCCTCACCGCCGAGGAGAACATCCTGCTGCCGCTGGCCATCGCCGGGCGCCGGCCCGACCCCGACTGGTACCGCACCGTCATCGACACCGTCGACCTCGGGAGCCGGCTGGGCCACAAGCCCACGGAGCTGTCAGGAGGCCAGCAGCAGCGGGTGGCCTGCGCCAGGGCGCTGATCAGCCGTCCCGACATCGTCTTCGCCGACGAGCCGACCGGCAACCTCGACTCCCGGTCGTCGGCGGAGGTGCTCGGGTTCCTCCGACACAGCGTCGACGAGTTCGGCCAGACGATCGTCATGGTGACCCACGACCCGGTGGCGGCCAGCTACGCCGATCGGGCCCTGTTCCTCGCCGACGGCGCCATCGTCGCCGAGCTCGAGCGCCCCACCCGCGACTCGGTGCTGGCGATGATGGCGAGCATCGACCCGCGCCACATGGACGCCGCGCACGTCGCCGACGCGGCGGCCCGCGTCCGGACCGAGGAGCGGGGAACGCCGGTGGCCGCCGGGGGAGAGGCCGCGGCGTCGGGGGAGGACGACGAGCAGGTGGTCCGGCCCCGGCACGCGCTCGAGGGCTGAGAGCCGATGTACCGCGCCGCCTGGAAGTCGCTGCTGCACCGTCGGGCACGGCTCCTGCTCAGCGCCCTGGCCATCGTGCTCGGGGTCGCGTTCGTCTCCGGGTCGCTCATCTTCACCACCCTGCTGTCGACGTCGTTCAACGGGCTGTTGCGCGGCACGGTCGCCGACGTGAACGTCGACCCGGTCGGCACCTACAGTTCGAGCGGGTCGCGCTTCGACCCGGCGACGAGCACCGCCGGCCGCGCCCTGCTCACCCCCGCCCAACTGGCCCGCTTCCGGTCGGTGCCGGGGGTGCAGAGTGCCACGGGCACCGTCTTCTCCGTGAACACCTATCCGATCGGCTCCAACGGCAAGGTGATCGCCACCATCGGCGCCCCCGGCGTCGGCATCAACTGGTACACCGATCCCGCGTTCGGCGGCCTCACCGGCGTGGTGCTGAAGTCGGGGCATCCGCCTCAGGGCCCGGACGAGATGGTCATCGACCCGGTCACTCTGGCCAAGAGCGGCTACCGGCTCGGTGACCGGATGCGGGTCTCGTTGCCCACCGGAAACGTCGTGACCAAAACGATCGTCGGCACGGGGCAGTGGGGAGGCGGCGGCACGGCCGGCGCCACGTACGTGTTCCTCACCACCCCCGAGGCCCAGAAGCTGCTGCTCGGGGGCAGGGACGGCTTCACCGCGGCCTGGATCACCGCGGGACACGGCGTCTCGATCCCCGACCTCGTCGCGCGGGTCCGGGCCGTGACGCCCTCGGCCTTCGAGGCGGTGAGCGGTCAGGCGGCGGCGGACGCGACGGCGAGCTCAGTCAACAAGGCGCTGAGCTTCATCAACACCTTCCTGCTCGTGTTCGCGGCCATCGCCCTGCTCGTCGCGAGCTTCCTCATCGTCAACACGTTCTCGATCATCGTGGCTCAGCGCGGCCGCGAGCTGGCCCTCTTCCGGGCGATCGGGGCGAGTCGCCGGCAGATCACCCGGGCCGTGCTCTTCGAGGCGGCCGTGACCGGGTTCGTCGGCTCGACCATCGGCCTGGGGCTCGGATGGGTGCTGGCTCTCGGCATCCGGGCCCTGTTCACCCGCTTCGGCGTCGATCTCGGGTCCGCGCTGCCGGTCGTGCCGTGGTCGGCGGTCGGCTGGTCGTACGCCGTGGGGATGGTCATCACGATGGTGTCCGCGTGGCTGCCCGGCCGCAAGGCGGGGCACGTGCCCCCGGTGGCCGCGATGAGCGGCGAGGTCATGACCGGAACCGGAAACCTCGGCATTCGGGCCGCCATCGGGGTCGCGATGACGATCGCCGGCGCGGCCGCCATGGGCGTCGGGCTGTGGACGCACATCTCCCACCGCGCCCTGGTGATCGGGGTGGGAGCGGCGCTCGTGCTGCTGGGAGTGGCCGCCGCCAGCCCGCTGCTGGGGCGCCCGGTCATCGCCCTGCTCGGCTGGGTCTACCGGCGCTCGTTCGGCGAGGTCGGCAAGCTCGCGGCGCTCAACGCCGTGCGGCAGCCCCGCCGGACGGCGGCCACGGCGTCCGCGCTCATGCTGTCGCTCGCACTGGTCACCACCCTGTCGGTACTCGGCTCGTCGGCGTCCACGAGCATCCACTCGGTGGTCACCACGACCATGGCGAGCGACTTCACCCTGCAGTCGGTCACCGGCGGTGTGCTGCCGGCCGGCCTGCCCCAGAAGATCGCCGCCGTGCCCGGGGTCGCGGCCGCCGCCCCCTTCTACGCCACCTACGTCGGCCTCGACGGGCGGCAGACCTACCTCACCGTCGCGGACGCCTCGGCGTTCAACACCCTCATCGGGCAGCACCTGGTGAGCGGGCGGCTGAACACGGCCGACGGGTCGGTGATCGTCGACCAGCGGGCGGCGCAGCGCCGGGGCCTGTCCGTCGGGGACACGCTGGTGGCGGTGTCGCCGGTGAGCCGCGCCCCGGTGACCCTCACGGTCAGCGGCATCTACGCCACCGACGCGGGCGGGTCGATGGGTGAATACACCGTCAACGTGGCCACCGGACGCCGGCTCGGCGCGGCCGACGGTCCCACCGCCATCGCGGTCACCGATGCCGCCGGCGCCGACCCGGCGAAAGTCCGGGCGGGCCTGGACGCCGCGACCGCCGACCTGCCCACGGTCGTGGTGATGAACCGCGACGAGTACGCCAACGAGATGACCTCACAGGTCGACCGGCTGCTCAACATGATCTACGCCCTGCTCGGCCTCGCCATCGTCATCGCCGTGCTGGGCATCGTCAACACCCTCGCGCTGTCGGTGATCGAGCGCACCCGGGAGGTGGGCCTGCTCCGCGCGATCGGCACCACCCGGCCGCAACTGCGGCTGATGGTGACCCTCGAGTCGGTGATCATCGCGCTGCTCGGCTCGGTGCTGGGCGTGGCCCTCGGTGTCGCGTTCGGCACCGCCCTGCAGCGCTCGCTGGCGGATTCGGGGCTCAGCCACCTCGTGCTGCCGTGGGGTCGACTGCTGCTCTACCTGGTCGCGGCCGTCGTCGTGGGGGTGGTCGCCGCGGTGTGGCCGGCCCGGCACGCCGCACGCCTCAACATGCTGCGGGCGATCGCGACCGAGTGACCCCCACACCACGGCAGCCCTCGCGCTTCGCCGCTCCGGG
>JAJYQH010000098.1 GCA_021794705.1 Actinomycetes bacterium
GTGCGCTGACCCGGGCCCTCACTCCGGCCACTCGCCTCCCGGTTGGGTGATGCCGCGTCCGGCTGCCCTCGCCTTGTCGACCCGGGCGCGTTGGGCGCGCATCGTGTACTGGGGGTCGCGCGCCGAAGCGATGCCCGCGTCGAAGAGCGCGAACCGGGTGCAGGCCGACCCGGCCACCAGGGCCAGTCCGCTGAGCGCTGCCCCGACCCGATGGCGGCCGGTGAGCAGGGTGCCGACGGCTCCGGCGACGGTGAGGATGCGCGCGGCCCGGTGCAACTGATGCGGACGCCCCTCCTTGAGGGGCCGGCCCTGCTCCTCGCCGAGCCGCTTCTCGAGCATCCAGTCGGACGCCAGGTCGGCGGCGGCGCCCAGCACCGCCAGCGCCCGCACCGGACCGGTCTCGCTCGTCGGTGCGGTGATCTGGGACAGGCCGGCACCGGCGGCTGTGGCGGACGCGACGAACAGGAACGGCAGTTCCCGGTACGACTCGTGCCACAGCGGCGTGGCGGTGTCGGCGAGCAGGACGGCGGTGTAGGCGGCCAGCGGGGGCGCGAAGAACGCTGCGCCGGCACTGGTGACCGGGTCGGCCACCGCCAGCGCCTTGCCCGCGACACCGGACGCCGGCACCCGCGACCGCAGCAGCTCCAGCCCGAGCGCGGCGCCGGTGAAGCTGCTGAAACCGGCGAGGATCCACGACCCCACGGACATCGGCGAGGTCAGCTTGACCGTGCGCATCATGTTGAGCGCCCGCTCCGGACGACCGAGGTCCTCGATGAGGGCGGCCGCCCCGGCGGCGACAGCGACCATCGCGCCCACCCGGGAGTGCCGGCGCAGGGTGGGACGCCCGGTGAGGTGCGCCCCGGCGCCGACGAGGCCCGATCCGGCGGCGAGGCCGCCGAGGAAGATGTACGCCGGGATCGTCGCCTTCCACGGGGCGGGCTTGACCACCGGACGCCCGTAGTAGCTGGTGAAGTCGGCGTCCGGGACGGTGGCGTTCGGGTCTCCCCGGCGCTTGCCGCCATCCTCCCCGTCGCGCCGTCGGCGGCGGGGCTGCTCCGGCGGCCGGTCGGCGTCGAAGGGACTGGTCGTCATGACGCCCTCCCCATGGCGCCGAAGACCGCCAGCGCCACCCCGATCATCGCGGTCCCCGCGACGCCGGCGAGCCGGAACATGCTCGGCAGGTCGGCGGTGGTGACGACCGGGTCCGGCGGCAGGCCGTAGACCTCCGGCTCGTCGAGGAGGAGGAACACCGATCCCGTGCCGCCCACCCCGTCGTCCGGGTTCGTGCCGTACAGGCGGGCCTCGGTGACACCCTGGGAGTGCAGCTCGGACAGCCGCTCGCGGGCGAGCTTCACCATGTCCTCGTGGTTGCCGTACTTGATGCTCTTGGTGGGGCAGGTGTGGGCGCAGGCCGGCTCCATGTCGGCGCCGATGCGGTCGTAGCACAGCGTGCACTTCTGCGCGAGACCCTCCTCGGGCACCTTCTGCTGCGGGGTCGGCAGGCCGCGCTTCTGACCCACCGTCACGGTGCCGGCCTCGCGGCGCTCGATGACCCCGAAGGGGCAGGCCGCCACGCAGTAGCCACAGCCGTTGCACACGTCGTTCTGCACGACCACCGTGCCGAACTCGGTGCGGAACAGCGACCCGGTGGGGCAGACGTCGAGGCAGGCGGCGTGGGTGCAGTGCTTGCACACGTCCGAACTCATCAGCCAGCGGACCTGGGGGAGCGGGGCGTCGGGAACCGAACCCGGCGCGATCCCCGCCTCCGCCGCGCCGGTCTCCCGGGCCTCCCGGACGCGGACCTTGTCCTGCTCGATGAACGCGACGTGCCGCCAGGTGTCGGCCCCGAGCGCGCCGGAGTTGTCGTACGACGACTCCTTGAGCTTCGGCGTGTTGTCCTCGGCCGGGCGCGCCGGCACGTGGTTCCACTCCTTGCACGCCACCTCGCAGGCCTTGCAGCCGATGCAGATGCTCGTGTCGGTGAAGAACCCCTTGCGCGGCTTGGTGGACGCCGCCCACCCCGCGTCCCGCGTGGGGTCGGTGGGCCCGCTCAACTGGTGGTCCCAGAACTTGCCGAGGGCGCCCGCCCCGCGGGCCGTCCACTCGGACACACGAGCGTCGGGGAGTTTCACGGTTGGGAATCTCACTGCCTGGCCTCCTCGCCGTTCTCCTCGCTGCGGCGGGGGTCGTCCGCCCGATGTGCCTTGCCCAGGCTCTGGTTACTCGTGCCCGGTATCAGCCCCGCACGCTGCTGGTACTCCTCCAGCAGCGCCTCCCGGCCGGGGCCGGTGGGCCGGCGTCCGGGGCGGATGTCGCAGGAGCCCACCTTCGACTCCTGGATCTGCACGTTGGGGTCGAGCACGATCCCGATGAGGTCGTTCGCCGAGTCGCCGTGCACGACCGCGCTCGTCCCACCGGTCGCCCAGTGATACGGGACGCCCACCTGGTGCACCGTCTGCCCGTTGATCTCCAGCGGCGTCATCCGCTCGGTGACCAGCACCCGCGCCTCGATCACCGCGCGGGGGGAGACGATCGTCGCCCACCCGTAGGGCTCCAGCCCGCGCTCAGCCGCCAGTTCGGGCGAGACCTCGCAGAACATCTCGGGCTGCAACTCCGACAGGTAGGGGAGCCAGCGGCTCATCCCACCGGCCGTGTGGTGCTCGGTGAGCCGGTAGGTGGTGAACACGAACGGGAACACCTCGGTGCCCCGCACGCGCCCGGCACCGGCGAACAGGTTCCGCTTCCCGGGGAACGTCACCCGGGTCGGGTTGCTCTGCTGCCCGTACAACGGGTTGGGCACCGGAGACTCGTTCGCCTCGTAGTGCGTGGGCAGCGGCCCGTCGACGAGGCCGCGGGGGGCGAACAGCCAGCCCTTGCCGTCGGCCTGCATGACGAACGGGTCGTTGCCGTCGAGCGCCTCGGGGCCGCCGGCGTCCTCGGGCGCCCGGTAGTCGGGTGCCGTGGTGGGCACGAAGTCGGGGACGTCCTTGCCGGTCCACTTCTTCTCGTCCGGGTCCCACCACACGAGCTTCTTCCGCTCGCTCCACGGCTTGCCGTCGGGATCGGCCGAGGCCCGGTTGTAGAGGATGCGCCGGTTGGCCGGCCACGCCCAGCCCCACTTGGCGGCCACGTCGTCCTGGTCGTGCCGGGACACGCGGTCGGCAGCGTGGTTGACGCTGTCGGCGTAGACACCGGTGTAGATCCAGCAGCCTCCGCTGGTCGACCCGTCGGCCTTCATGTCGAGGTAGCTGCCGAGCATCTGCCCGGCCTTGGGGCCGGCGAGGTGGCGCCCGTTGATCTCGCGGAGCACCGACTGCGGAACGATCTCGCCCTCGTCGTCGACGGGGTAGTCCCACGTGAGGTCGAGCAGCGGCCGGTCGCGGGGATCGCCCGAGTCGGCGACCCGCTGGCGGATCTTCTGCCCCAGGAGGTAGAAGAACTGCAGGTCGCTCTGGGCGTCACCCGGCGGGTTCACCGCCTTGTCGCGCCACTGCAGCAGGCGCTGGGTCTGCGTGAACGACCCGGCCTTCTCGGTGTGCGTCGCAGCGGGCAGGAAGAACACCTCGGTGCCGATCTTCTCGGTCTCCAGCTCCCCGCTCTCGATCTCGGGGCCGTCCTTCCACCACGTCGCGCTCTCGATGAGCTGGAAGTCGCGGACGACCAGCCAGTCGAGCTTCGCCATGCCGAGCCGCTGCAACCGGCCGTTGGCCGACCCGACGGCCGGGTTCTGGCCGACGATGAAGTAGCCGCCGACGCCGCCGTGCATCATCGACATGACGGTCTGGTAGGTGCCGTGCGCCCCGGTGAGCTTGGGCAGGTAGTTGAACGCCCAGTCGTTCTCCTTGGTCGCCGCGTCGCCCCACCACGACTTCATGAGGCAGACCATGTAGGCGTCGGAGTTGGCCCAGAAGCCCTTCTGCTTCTTGTTCCCGATGCTGTTGATGTAGGTGTCCCAGTCGTCCTGCTGGCCGGCCAGGGGCATCGGGAGGTAGCCCGGGAGGATGTTGTAGAGCGTCGGGATGTCGGTGCTGCCCTGGATGGACGCGTGCCCGCGCAGCGCCATGATGCCGCCGCCGGGACGCCCCACGTTGCCGAGCAGCAACTGGAGGATCGCCGCGGTGCGGATGATCTGGACGCCGTCGGTGTGCTGGGTCCAGCCCACCGCGTAGCAGAAGGCGCTGGTGCGGTCGCGGCCCGAGTTGCTGGCGAGCGAGTCGGCGAGGTAGGCGAAGTCCTCCTCGTCGATGCCGCAGATGCGCTTGACCATCTCCGGCGTGTACCGCGCGTAGTGCTTCTTGAGCAGTTGGAAGACGCACCGGGGATCCTGCAGCGTCTCGTCGCGCTTCACCCGGGCGTGCTCGAGCGACGGACCGCCCGAGCCGTGCGACTCGCCGCTGGAGGCGCCGCTCTGGGTCTGGCCGTGCGGGTGGCTGCTGTCGGCCGACCCGATCGTCCCCGGCGAGGAGTCGGAGTCCTCGTCCTGCTCCTGCGCCTTGTCGGCCTTGGCGTTCTCGCCGCCGAGGCTGTCGGCCCCTTCGCCGCCCTCGGCCGCGCCGGGGTCGGAGGACTGGTACGCCCACGAGGACATGTCGTAGGCGGTCAACTCCTCGTCATAGCCGCTGAACAGCCCGTCGAGGTCCTCGGTGTCGAGGAACTTCTCGCTCACGAGGAACGACGCGTTCGTGTAGTTGCGGACGTACTCCTGGAACCACAGGTCCTTGCTCAGGACGTGGTTGATGAGCGCGCCGAGCAGCACGATGTCGCTGCCCGCCCGGATCGGGATGTGCCGGTCAGCGACGGCCGACGTGCGGGTGAAGCGCGGGTCGACGTGGATCACCCGGGCACCACGCTGCTTGGCCTCTTCGACCCACTGGAACCCGACGGGATGGCACTCGGCCATGTTCGAGCCCTGGATGACGATGCAGTCGGAGTTGGCGAGGTCCTGCAGGTACTGGGTGGCGCCGCCACGCCCATACGAGGCTCCCAAACTGGGAACCGTGGCGGAGTGTCATATCCGGGCCTGGTTCTCGATCTGGATCGCTCCCGCGGCCGTGAACAGCTTCTTGATGAGGTAGTTCTCTTCGTTGTCGAGCGTCGCGCCGCCGAGGAGGGCGATGCCCATGGTGCGGTGCAGGTTGGTGTGGCCCTTGTCGTCCTGCTCCTGCCAGTACTTCTTGCGGGTGGCGACGAACCGGTCGGCGATCATGTCGGTGGCGGTCTCGAGGTCGAGATCCTCCCAGTCGGTGCCGTACGGACGCCGGTACTTCACCGAGGTCAGCCGGCTCTGGCTGTTCACGAGCTGTTCGCTCGCCGACCCCTTGGGGCACAACCGGCCGCGGCTGATCGGGGAGTTGTCATCACCCTCGATGTGAATGACCTTGCCGTCCTTCGCCCACACCTTCTGCGCGCACCCGACCGCGCAGTAGGGGCAGATGCTGTTGACGACGGTGTCGGCGTCCTCGATCCGCGGGCGGATCTGGCGGGTCGTCGGACTGGTGACGGCCGGCCCGCGTCCGAGCAGGTCGCGGTCGCGCACCTGCCGGATGACCGGCCATTCCAGGAACGTCTTGCCGAGCTTCATCCTGGCTCCTTTGGACGTGGGCCTTTGTGTCACCCTCGCGTAGCTGGTCGGGGGGTGTCAACGGGTGACGGGGAAGTGCACCCCTAGGGACGAGGGACGGGGGGCTGGGCTGCCCCGCTCAGCGGGCGCTGCGCCGCCGCGCAGTCGAGGAGGGCGCGGCGCAACCGGACCGGGTCGGCGTCCGGGTGTGAGGCCACGGCGAGGCCCCAGATGAACGCGCTCACCGGAGCCATCGGCCGGACGACGTCGCGGGACACGCTGCCGGCAAGGCCGAGGACCTCCCCCACGGGCACCTCGGCGGGATCGACGCCGACGGCCGTGCAGATCTGGTCGAGCCATTCGTGCCATTCGGTCGCCGCGTCGCTCACGGTCCGACCCTAGCCCGCGCGCGGCCCCGCCGGCTCGGGTTCGGCGACCAGCCGCACCTGGGCGGCCTTCACCACGGCGAACACCGGCTGTCCCTCGGCCAGGCCGAGCGCCGCGACCGCCCGGGGGGTCACGTCGGCCCCGAGGTGCTGCCCGTCGGCGAGCCGCAGCCGCACCCGGACGAGCGGCCCGTGCGGCTGCAGCCGGCTCACCTCGGCCGGCCAGACGTTGCGGGGACTGCCGCCGGGGCGCTCGGGGTGGATGGACA
The DNA here is from genome assembly GCA_021794705.1 of Actinomycetes bacterium. Lineage (GTDB taxonomy): Bacteria > Actinomycetota > Actinomycetes > Propionibacteriales > Propionibacteriaceae > JAJYQH01. The sequence goes on from JAJYQH010000098.1 coordinate 6,216, forward strand.
CCGCGGCGGGCTCGAACAGGGCCAGGGCCCGGTGGCCGGGACGTGGCGGATCCGCCTCGTCGTCGACACCGACGATCTCGTGCTCGCCGGCCCGAAGGAGGCCGGCGTCCAGCACGATGCCCTCGATCCGGTTGACGCCGGCGAGCTCGGCGGCGAAGGGCGTCGGGGGCGCGCCGAGCACCTCGTCGCGGGGGCCGGACGCCACGACCCTCCCGTGCTCGACCACGGCGACGTCCTCGGCCAGGGTCCACAGGTCGAGCGGGTCGTGGCTCACCAGCAGGGTGGTGCGGCCCCGCAGCCGGCGGGCGAGCAGGGTGCGCATGGCCGCGGCCGAGGCGACGTCGAGGGCCGCCATCGGCTCGTCGAGCAGCACGATGTCGGGGTCGGTGGCGAGGGCACGGGCGAGGGCGACCCGCTGTGCCTGGCCCCCGGACAGTTCCCGGGGCCGGCGGTGCGCGAGCTCGGCGGCGTCCACCTCGCCCAGTTCGGCGAGCGCTCGCTCCCGGGCCTGGCGCCGTCCGGCGCCGCGCGCACGGGGTCCGAACGCGACGTTGTCGAGCACGTCGAGGTGGGGGAGCAGGAGCCCCCGCTGGGCGAGGTAGCCGACGCGGCGGTGGGGGGCGGTGAGGAAGGTGGACGCGTCGGCGAGGGTGCGCCCGCCCGCGCGGATCTCGCCCTCGTCGGGCCGCAGTTCGCCCGACACCAGCCCGAGCAGGGTCGACTTGCCCGCCCCGTTGGGGCCGATCACCGCCAGCGTGTGCCCGGGTGGGACATCGAGCCGCAGGTCGCAGCCGCGGGCGGCGACACGGGCACGCACCGAGACCCCCGGTGCGGGCCGGGTGGCGGTGCTCACCGGGACCTCCGGCCGAGCAGCGAGGGCAGCACCATGAGCACCGACGCGACCGCGATGAGGACGACCGACAGCGCCAGCGCCTCGTTCGTGTCGGTCTCGCGCTGCAGGTAGATCTCCAGGGGCAGGGTGCGGGTGGTGCCCTGCAGCGACCCGGCGAAGGTGAGGGTGGCGCCGAACTCGCCGAGCGCCCGGGCGAACGCCACGGTGGTGCCGCCGACCAGCGCCGGCAGCACGAGCGGCAGGGTGACCCGTCGCAGCACCGTGGAGGGACCGGCGCCCAGCGTCGCGGCGACCACCTCGAGGTCGTGGTCGGTGGCGCGCAGCGCGCTCTCCACGGTCACGACGAGGTAGGGCATCGACACGAACGTCTGGGCGAGCACCACAGCGGTGGTCGTGAAGCCGATGTCGATGCCGAAGACCGAAAGGTACTGACCGATGAGGCCGCGGCGCCCCAGGGTGATGAGCAGCACGAGGCCGGCCACGACCGGCGGCAGCACCATCGGAAGCACCGAGACGGTGCGGACCACGGCGGCGCGGCGTCCGGTGAGCCGGGAGAGCAGCACCGCCAGCGGCACGCCGAGGATCAGGCTGAGCAGGGTGGAGGCGAGGCAGGTGCGCAGGCTGAGCCACAGGGCGTCCCGGGCTCCGGTGCCGGCGAGCAGCCCTGGAAGGTCGCGCCAGGGCAGGCGCACCAGCAGCGCGATGAGGGGCACGCCCACGAACGCGAGCCCGAGGGACGCCGGCACCAGCAGCCACCGGGGGGTGGCGGCGTCCGGTACCCGGCTCACGGGGCGCCGAAGCCGTAGGTCGCGAGGACCTTCCGCCCGGCCGGGGAGGTGACGTAGGCGACGAACGCCCGGGCGTCCGCCGCGTGGGTCGATCCGGCCACCGTGGTGATGGGGTAGCTGTTCACCACCTGGCTGCTGCGGGGGATGGCGATGGTGTGCACCTGGGAGCCCGCGTTGCTGGCGTCCGTCGTGTAGACGACGCCCGCGTCGGCTTCGCCGGTGGTGACCGCTCCCACGACGTCGGTGACCTTGGTCGTCTGGGAGATCGGCGCGATCGTCACTCCGTCGAGCTTGGCCAGCCTGAGGGTGGCCGCCCCGCAGGGCACCTGCGGCGCGCAGACGACCAGCCGCTTGCCCCTGAGCGAGGAGTTCAGCCCCGTGACGTGGCCCGGGTTGTCGGGCGGCGTGATGAGGATGAGCACGTTGGTCGCGAACACGGTGGGCGAGCCCGTCACCAGC
>JAJYQH010000073.1 GCA_021794705.1 Actinomycetes bacterium
GTGGTGGAGCGCGGCCTCGACCGCGTGCGCGCCCTGGCCGGACGCTGCGACGTCGTCGTCGCGGCCGTCGGCAACGACCCCCACCTGCTGGGACGCGAGGCCGCCGACCGCCCGGCGCTCGCGCTCCCCGACTCCCAGGCCGCGCTCGTGGCGGCCGCCCGGGAGGCGAACGCCGACGTCGTGCTCCTCGTCACCTCCTCCTACCCCTACGCCCTCGGGGCGGCGGCGTCGTCGTCCCGGGCGGTCGTCTGGACGAGCCACGCCGGCCAGGAACTCGGCCACGGCGTGTTCGACGTGCTGACCGGCCGCGAGGAGCCGCGGGGACGGCTGGCCCAGACGTGGTGGGCGTCCGAGGACGACATCGCCGGGCTCTTCGACTACGACGTCATCGGCTCCGAGCAGACCTACTGGTACAGCCGGGCGATCCCGGCGTACGGGTTCGGTCACGGCCTCACCTACGGCGACGTGCGCTACGACGCCCTCGACCTGCCGCCGGAGTGGGCACCCGGCACGGAGGGGCCCCTCGCCCGCGTCACCGTGGGCAACCGGGGCGGCCGCGTCGCCCACGAACTCGTGCAGGTCTACGCCGCCGCGGTGCGCCACCCCGTGCGCGCCGGACGCCGGCTGCTCGGCGTCTCGAGGGTGGTGCTCGAGCCGGGGGAGACCCGGACCGTCGACGTGCCCCTCCACATGGACCGGCTCCGCACCTGGAGCGCCGCCACGAGGTCGCTCCGCATGCAGCCGTCGGAGTGGGAGGTGCAGGCCGGTCCGTCAGCGGACGCCCCGCACCTCGCCGCGGCCCTCACCGTCCTCGGCGAGGCCGACCCGCCACACCGGTTGCCGCTGGATGCGTGGCACTGCGACCGGCGCCAGGGAGTCGTGGGCGTGCCCGTCGACCCGCTGCGCGGCACTGCCCTCGCGTGCCGTACCGGCTCGGGGCGCGTCGTCTGGGACGCCGTCGACGCCGAGGGCCCCGTGGAGCTCCGGCTCCGGGGCACCGGTCGCTGCCGGGTTGTGGACGGCGCCGGCCGGGTGGTGGCCGACCTGCGCCCGGAGTCGGACGACTGGCGCTGGCTGCGGCTCGACCTGCCCCGTGGGGGAACGACCTCGCTCGTGCTGGAGCTGGAGGCCCCGATCGCGGCGGCCGAGCTGCGCGGCGTCCGGTGAACCGGCTGCGCTACGGCCGCGCCGCCGAGCAGTGGCTCGACGGTCTGCCGCTGGGGAACGGGTACCAGGGGGTCGTCTGCCTCGGACGCCCCGACAGCACGACCCTGCTCGTCAACGAGGGCAGCGCCTGGTCGGGCGACGCCGGCTCGCCCGCGCGGGGGCTCCCCGTGCACGGAGGGGCGGGCACCCTGGCCGCGGTCCGCGAGGCACTGGACGCCGGCGACCCCGCTCGGGCCGGCGTCCTCGCGCGCGACCTGCAGGGCTCGCACTGCCAGGCGTTCCTGCCGTTCCTCGGCCTCGAGCTGTCGTGGGAGGCGCTGGGCCCCGGGATCAGCCGCGAACTCGACCTGGACGCCGCGACCGCGACCCACGTCGTCGAGGCGGGACGCCAGGAGAGTTTCGCCAGCCATCCCCACCGGGTGGTGGTGCACCGGTTCACCGCGACCCGGCCGGTGGCCGTCACCGTGACCCTCGGCGCCCGGGTCGGCCGGGACGTCGACGTGCGGGCGACCGGCGACGAGATCGTCGCCCGGCTGCGCCTGCCCAGCGACGTCGTGAGCGACTGGGTCGATCCCGTGAGCCCGGTGCGCTACGGGTCGGACTCCCGCCCGGGCGCCGGGGTGGTGCGCGGCTGGATCGAGGGCGCGCCCGGCGTGGACCTCGCCAGCCCCGTGGCGCTCGAGCCGGGACAGTCGCTCACCCTCGTCGTGGCGACGGGAACCTCCGACGTGCGCGCCAGCCACCGGCTCATCGCCGCCCTGCGCCGCCGGGGCCGCCGGGCCGCCGCCGACGGATACCCGACCCTGGCGGCCCACCACCGTGACGACGTGGCGGCGCTGCTCGCCCCGTGCGCGCTGGTGCTGCCGGAGGGACCCCACTCGGCCCTCGACACCGACCTCCGGGTGCAGCGCTGGGAGCGCGAACCCGAGGCCGACCCCGCCCTCCCGGCGCTGCTGTTCTCCTACGGGCGCTACCTGCTCGTGCAGTCGTCGCGGCCCGGAGGGCTTCCCGCCAACCTCCAGGGCATCTGGAACGACGAGCTCCCCCCGCCGTGGAGCAGCGACTTCACGCTCAACATCAACACCGAGATGACCTACTGGGCGGCCGAGCCCACCGGGCTCGCCGAGTGCGTCGATCCCCTCGTCGACCTGCTTGTCCGGATCGCCCACACGACCGGGCGGGACGCCGCCCGGGTCACCTATGGCCTGCCCGGGTGGGTGGCGCACCACAACAGCGACGCGTGGGGCCACGCGGCCCCCGTCGGGGACGGCGACCCGAGCTGGGCCAACTGGCCGATGGGTGGCACCTGGCTCTGCGCCCACCTGCTCGAGCGGATCCGGCACAGCGCGCGACCCGACGACGCCTGGCTCGCCGAGGCCGCCTGGGTGGTCGCCGGGGCGGTGGAATTCTGGCTGGCCTGGATCCGGCCCGCCGGGCCCGCCGGCTTCGCCGACACCGCCCCCGCCACCTCCCCGGAGAACCGGTACCTCCATGGCGGGGCCCCCGTGGCGCTGGCGGCGTCCACGGCGATGGACCGGGCGCTCCTCGAGACCCTCGTCGAGCTCTCCGACCAACTCGGGCGCCGGGGACACCGGGTCCCGGGAGCCGACCGGCTCGCCTCGCTCGTATCCCGGATGGCTCCGTACGCCGTCACTCCGGCCGGCACGCTGGTCGAGTGGGACCGGCCCCTCGAGGAGGAGGACCCACGGCACCGGCACCAGTCGCACCTCGCGGCCGTCTTCCCGTTGCGCCGGCCGCTGCCCCCCGCGGTGCTGGACGCCGCCCGGGCGACCCTCGAGGCGAAGGGCACCGAATCGACCGGCTGGTCGCTGGCCTGGCGGGGATGTCTCTGGGCGCGGATGGGGGACGCCGAGGCGGCCTGGGAGTGCGCCCGGCGGGCGATGCGGCCGGCGACCGGCGCGGGCGACGGTGCGCCCCGGCACCGGGGCGGTCTGTACCCGAACCTGTTCAGCGCCCACCCGCCGTACCAGATCGACGGGAACCTCGGGCTGGTGGCGCTGATGGTCGAGATGCTGCTGGACTCCCGGGCCGACGGGGACACGGTGGTGATCGAGCCGCTGCCCGCCCTGCCGGCGTCCTGGCCCTCGGGGTCGGTGCGCGGCCTCGTGGCCACCGGGGGCGTGCGGGTCGACATCGACTGGGATCTTGCCGTCACCACCGTTACCCTGACGTCGCCGGTTCCCCGCCCTGCCCGGGTGTGGGGACGTGAGTTCATGGTCACGCCCGGCACCCCCGTCGTGTTCAGCACGGACGCCGCCGCGGCCGCGGTGCGCTGACATCAGGCCCGGACGGCATTCTGCGGAGGAGGCAGCGGTGCAGGTGGATCCCCAGACCCGCTCGATGCAGGGCCTGCTGACCCTGTTCGGCCTGGTGCTCGTCAACCTCGTCTACCTCGTCACCTGCCTGCCGGTGGTGACGATCGGGGCGGCGACCAGTGCCCTGTTCGAGGTGACCTTCCGGCTCGCCGACGAGGAGCGCGGACGGCTGGTGTCCGAGTATCTCGACGCGCTGCGGCGGAACGCGGTGCGAGGGACGCTCGTGTTCCTGGCCCTCGCCCCGGGGGTCGCCGTGCTCGCGTTCGCCGCCGTCTTCTGGTCGCAGCTGCGCAGCCCGTTCGCCCTGGCGGCGACCCTGCTCGCCGTGTTGGGCGCCGTCTACCTCGTCGCGGCGCTGCTGTACGCCCTGGCCCAGGTCGCGCTGTTCCACAACACCGTCGGCCGCACGCTGCGGAACGCGATCCTGCTGCCCATGGCCGAGCCGGTCACCACCGTCGCCGTCCTGCTCATCCCGCTCACCTGCCTCAGCCTGCTCGTCGCGGTCCACGGATTCGTCGTCATCGTGCTGACGATCGGCTTCTCGGTCGGCTCCTACGCGAGCGCGTTCCTGTTCCGCCGGGCCTTCGCCCGGTACCCGGACGCCCGGGCATGACGAAGGGGTCCGGCGAGCGCCGGACCCCTTCCCCGTGGATCAGCCGAACTTCTTCGCCACCGCGACCCGGGCGGCGTTCTGGGCCTTGGCGTTGGCCATGTCGACGGCGAGCACCTTCGAGTAGCCCAGCCCGTTCACCGTGTCCTGCATGCTCTTGAGCTGGGCGTTGAAGTCGCTGTCACTGGTCGACAGCGACATCTTCCACGACTGCTGCACGATGACCGCCTTGATCTGGTTGCGCAGCGTCTGGATCTCCGAGGTGTCGGTCGGGGTGACGTAGCTGGCACCCGGGGCGACGATGATCTTCCCGTTCTTGGTGAGGTAGTCCATCGTCGAGGTGGCCCCGCCCATGCGCGACGACCAGTCCTTGCTCAGCGGGTTGGCCGTGGCGTCCTGGTAGGTCTTCCAGAACTTGTAGCTGAACTCGCTGCCCGTCGCCTTGTCCTTGTCGATCGGCAGCACGAGGGTGGCGTTGAGCCACGAGGAGCCGTTCTGGTAGGTGCCCCCGCCCCAGGACGCCGGCACGGTCGCGCCGGATCCCGCCAGCGCCTTCCAGCCGAAGTCGGTGAGCTCGGGCCGCCCGCTCGAGTCGAGCTGCCACGTGAGCCCCTTGGGGCCGGCCGCGCCCTGCGTCTGGCTGTTGTTCGTGTAGGTGCCCTCGGGGGAGTACAGCCAGTCCATGAAGGCGGCGATCCGCTGGGGGTCCTTCGCCTTCGACCCGATCGCGATGACCTGCGTGGCGCCGTAGACGGACACGCCGTAGGAGAAGATCAGCATGTCCTTCATCGGGGCGATCTCGAAGCCCTTGCCCTGCTTGACGTTGCTGGTCGTGTTGTAGGCGGCCTGGCACTGCCAGGGCCAGAACGAGAAGAGCACCTGGCCGTTCTGGAACTTCGAGAACAGCGTGTCGTAGTTCTGAGTGGGCGACTCGGGGTCGAGCAGGCCCATCTGGTTCGCCTTCGCGAAGAAACGCAGCGCGCGCACGTACTGCGACCCCGAGTCGACGATGCTCTGGTAGTCGGAGCCGTCGGCCTTGGCGAGCACGAAGCCCATCTCGTCGTAGCCGTAGTAGCAGGTGGGCTGCTTGGCGTTGTTCATCATGTTGCCGTCCCAGTCCTTGAACAGGGAGAGCGCGTAGACCTTCTTGCCGTTGGGGGCGGTCGGTGCGGCGTCCTGCATCTTCTTGAGGGCCGGCAGGAGGTCCTCGAGGGTGCCGATCTGCGGGTAGCCGACCTTCTTGTACAGGTCCCATCGGAGGAAGGGGCCGAACGTCGGGTCGAGGCCCTCGGACGACTGGGTCGGCTTGAGGTCGGACACCTGGGTGGGCAGGGCGAAGATCCCGTTCTTCCCGTCGTTGATGTGCTTGACGGCGGCGTCGAAGGCCGCGGTGTTGGTCATGTTCTTGTACATCGCCGAGATGTCCATGACGAGGCCGCCGGTGACCAGGTCGTCGAGCTTCTGGCCCTGGTCGGTGACGATGAAGTCACCGAGGTTGCCGGCCGAGACCCGGGTGTTGTAGAGGGTGTCGCCACCGCCCGCGACGTTGGGGGCGATGATGTTGAGCTTGAGGTTGAACTTGTCGTGCACCATCTTGGCGAACCAGCCGGGCTGGACGCCCATCGCGTTCGCCAGCCCGTCGAACACGTCGATCTGCTGCTCGTTCGACCACGACGTCGGGAAGGGGCCGCCGGTCGGGGCGGAGGTGGTCGACGAGCCCGACGACGAGCAGCCGGCGAGGGCGAGGCCCGTTCCGGCCGCGGCTGCGCCGAGCAGGCTGCGGCGAGAGATCTTCATGGGATGGCTCCTGTCTGTGGAAGGGTGCGCGCCGGGGTCCGTGAGCGCGGGGTGGAACTGGCCGGGTGGCGGCCAGGTGTTCTTCTTCGTCGTCGGGCGGCCCGGTTGTGATCGAGCGCCGTCGGTGGTCAGCCCTTCACGGCGCCGAGCATGATGCCCTTGACGAAAAACCTCTGGAACAGCGGGTAGATGAAGATGATCGGCAGCACGACGATCACGGAGACCGTCATCCGGATCGACGTCGCGGTCTGCGAGGTGGCGGCCGAGGCGATCGCGCTGAGGTTGCCCCCGGCCTGCTGCGCGGCCGCCGCGAGGCTGGCCGCCTGGTTGATGTACATGTAGAGCAGGAACTGCAGGGTGTAGAGCCCCTGGTCGGTGACGTAGAGCAGGGTGTCCTGGAAGCTGTTCCACTGCGCGACCGCGGAGAAGATCGCCACCGTGGCGAGGATCGGCGTCATGTTGGGCAGCATCACCCGGAAGAAGATCTGGAAGATGTTCGCCCCGTCCACCTCCGCGGCCTCCTGCAGCGAGGTCGGCATCGACTCCACGTAGGTCTTGACGAGGATGATGTTGAACGGCTGGACGACGGCCGGCAGCACGTACACCCAGAAGCTGTTGGTGAGCCCGAGCGTCTTCACGATGATGAACACGGGGATGAGCCCGGCGCTGAAGTACATGGTGACCACCACGACCCGGTACCAGAACTGGCGTCCCCACATCCGCTCCTGGGTGAACATGAAGCCGAGGTAGGCGGAGGCGAGCACCGTCGCGGCCGTGCCGATGACCGTGCGACCGATGGAGACGAGGGCGGCGCGGGGGAGGCCGGGCAGGTCGAAGACCTGGCTGTAGTTGTGCAGTTGCAGGCCGACCGGCCACCACCGCACGTCGCCCTGGGCCGACAGGTCGTTGGCGCTGACCGAGTTGATGATGAGGTAGTAGAACGGGTAGGCGCAGACGACGGCGAGCAGGACGAACACGGTGACGTTGACGGCGGTGAAGACCGCCGAGCCGCCGCCCGTCCTGGCGGTGCGGCGCTGGGTGCTGATGGCCACGGGTGCCCCCTGTCAGACGATCGAGGTGCCGCGGAAGCGCTTGGCGAGCGCGTTCACGGTGAGGAGCAGGATCACGGAGACGACGCTCTTCAGCATGCTGATCGCGGTCGCCATGGAGAGGCTGTTGCCGGTGATGCCGACGTTGTAGACGTACAGGTCGAGCACCTGGATGTGCTTCTGGTTGAACGCGTTCTGGAACACGTAGTACTGCTCCATCCCGTTGTTCAGCATGTTCGCGACCGACAGCAGCAGCAGCACGAAGTACGTGGGCATGAGGTGCGGCACGGTGATGTGCCACATCGTCTGGTAGCGGTTGGCGCCGTCGACGCGGGCCGACTCGTAGAGGGCCTGATCGATCCCGGCGATCGCGGCGAGGTACATGATCGAGCCCCAGCCGAGCGTCTTCCAGATGCCCCAGGCGACCATGGTGAGCCACACGTGCTGGTCGCTGTCGAGGAACTTGATCGGGGTGGTGATCAGCCCCGAGTCGCTGAGCACGCTGTTGACGAGGCCGGTGGTCGAGAACATCGAGAACGCGATCATGTACACGAGCACCCAGGAGATGAAGTTGGGCAGCGTGGTGAGGGTCTGGACGATGTTCTTGAACCAGGGGGCGCGCACCTCGTTGAGGAACACGGCGAAGATGAGCGGCAGCACCGAGGAGGCGATGCCGAGGAAGCTCATCGCGAGGGTGTTCGCCATCACCTGGAGGATCTGCGACACCTGGGTGGGCGAGCCGACGAGCAGGCGGAACCACTGCAGCCCGACGAAGGGGCTGCGGCCGATACCGAGGGCCGGACGGTAGTCGTACAGCGAGTAGATCCAGCCGTACAGCGGGAAGTAGGAGAAGAGGAACACGAGCACGAGGAACGGCACGATGCTCAGGAACAGCCCGAACGAGCGCTTCGAGCCGGCGTTGCGGCGGCGTCCGGGCGTGTCCGCGCGGTCGAGTTCGCCGACGACCTCGGCGCGGACGGTGTCGACGGCGCGGGCCGCCGTCTGGGTCATCGGATCGCCCCCGCGGCGGGGAGGGCCGGGGCCAGGGGCCGCGATGGGCGGAGCCGTCGGTCAGTCACGTCCCACTCCTTCGTGTCGACAGTCACGGTGCGGTGTCCACCGCAGGGGCTCGGCTCTCGCTGAGCTGTTCCTCCCGGCAGCCGCTGCCGGGGTGTCACAATGCATCGAAGCGCTTCGACGGGATGATATTTCGACCTCGCTCCCGAAGTCAAGGACGTGGAGGGAGGGCGGCGGTTGAGGGGAGGATTACCCGCGGCTTACCGGCTGGAAAGCGCTACCCCGGGCGCGCGA
>JAJYQH010000109.1 GCA_021794705.1 Actinomycetes bacterium
GTGGGCCGGTGCCCTCACCGCCGTCGCGCTCGGGGCGGTCGCCGTCGGCCAGAGCGACCTCAAGCTGCTGCTCGCCGCCTCGACCTCGGCCCAGTTGGGGTTCGTCGTCATGGCCGCCGGGCTGGGGGCCACCGCCGCCGGCACCGCCCAGTTGGTCGCCCACGCCGCCACCAAGGCCGCCCTGTTCCTCGCCGCCGGGGCCTGGCTGTCGGCGCTCGGCACCAAGAGCCTGGCCGGGCTGCGGGGCACCGTCGGCGACTGGCCGCTCGTCCGGGTGGCGGCGTCCGCGGCGCTGCTCAGCCTCGCCGGCGTCCCGCCGCTGTCGCTGTGGGCCTCGAAGGACGCCGTGCTCGCCGCCGCCCTCCACCGCTCGGTGCCGCTCTACCTCGTCGGCCTGCTCGGGGCCGCCCTCTCCGCCGCCTACGCGGGCACGGTGCTCCGGGTGCTCTGGGCGCCCGCGGACGCTGACGAGCGGCGGATCGCCCGTGGTCACCACGGCGAGGAGGAGATCGCCTCCGGACGGGTGCCCACCCTGCTCACCGCGAGCGTCGTCGTCCTGGCCGCGGCGGCGGTCGTGCTCGGCGTGCTCGCCCTGCCACCAGTGGCCCGCGCCCTGGCATCGGCCGTCGGCGGGGTGCTCGTCGAACCCTCGGCCCTCGAACTCGCGGTCTCGACGCTCGTGTCGGTCGGGGTCGTCGTGCTCGCGTGGCGCCGGCCCCTGCCCCGGCCCGCGTGGGCCCGGGACTGGCTCGGCCTCGAAGCCACCGCACACGCCGTCGTCGTCCGTCCGGCCCTCGGCCTGGCCCGCGGGCTGGCCCGGGCCGACGACGTGCTCGGTGCCGCCCTCGACGCCAGCGGCCGGGGCACCCTCGCTCTCGCCTCCTGGGCGTCCACCGCCGACGACCGCTGGGTCGACGGGGCGGTGCGCGGGCTGGCCGGCGGGGTCCGGAGGCTGGCGGCGTCCGCGCGCCGGCCGCAGACGGGGATGCTGCACCAGTACTACGTCCAGGCCGTCGCGCTCGTCGCGCTCGGCGCCGTCCTCGTGCTGCTCGTGAGGTGACTGTGCTGTCCGTGACCGTGTTCTTCCCGCTCGTGGCGGCGCTCGTCCTCGCGATCCCGCGCCTGGGGGACACCGTCGCCCGCTGGTGGTGGGTCGCGGCGTCCCTCGTCGAGGTGATCCTCGTCGTGCGGCTGTGGTCGGGCTACCGGACGCCGGCGCCCGGCGGACTGGCGTACGAGCAGCGGGTGGCCTGGATGCCGGGAGTGAACAGCAGCTACCACGTCGGGCTCGATGGCCTCTCGCTGCCGCTCGTCGCGATGACCTCGGTCGTCTTCCTCGCCTGCTCGGTCTACGCGCTCCGGGACGCCGACCGGCCCCGCTCCCGGGCGGCGCTGTTCCTCGGCCTGGAGACCGTGTGCCTCGGGGTGTTCGCCGCGGCCGACCTGCTCGTCTTCTTCGTCTTCTTCGACCTGTCGATCGTCGGCATGTACTTCGTCATCGCGGGCTGGGGGCACGGGGAGCGGCAGCGCTCTGCCCTGCGGTTCTTCCTCTACACGTTCCTCGGCTCGCTCGCCCTGCTCGCCGGGTTCATCGGCCTCTACCTGGCGGCGTCCCCGCACACCTTCGACATCGTGGCGCTGGTGAAGCAGAACCCGCTCGCCGGGCACGGGACGCTCGGAGCGGTCGTCCTCGGGGCGATCCTGCTCGGCCTGGCGGTCAAGACGCCGACCGTGCCGTTCCACACCTGGCTGCCGCCGGCCCACACGGACGCCCCCACCATCGGTTCGGCCGTGCTCGCCGGCGTCCTGCTGAAACTCGGCGCCTACGGCTTCGTGCGGATCGCCATGCCGATGCTGCCCTCGGCCTGGCGCGCCTGGGCCTGGGTGGTCATCGTCGTCGGAATCGTCTCGGTGCTCGTCGGCGCGCTCGTCGCCCTCGCCCAGGGCAACCTCAAGCGGATGATCGCCTACACCTCGGTGAACCACATGGGCTACGTCGTCCTCGCCGTCGGAGCGGCGGGTGTGCTCGCGTCCAACACCGCTCAGGCCCGCGCCGTCGCCGTCAGCGGGGCCGTCACCCAGATGGTGAGCCACGGGCTGATCACGGCGGCACTGTTCCTTCTCGCCGGGCTGTTCCTCGAGCGCACCGGCAGCTACGAGATCTCCGAGTACGGCGGGCTGGCGACCCGAGCCCCGCGCACCACCGCCCTGTTCGCGGTGGCCGCGTTCGCGTCGCTGGGCCTGCCCGGGCTGTCCGGGTTCATCGCCGAGTTCCAGATCTTCACGGGGGGCATCGGCGCCGCACCGGTCACCGCGATCGCCCTGCTGGGCATCCTCGTCATCAGTGCCGCCCTGCTGTGGACCCTGCAGCGGCTGTTCACCGGCGAGTTGCGCGGCCGGGCGCGCGCCTTCACCGACGTCCGGGCGCACGAGGGGATCGCCATCGGGCTGCTGCTCGTGCTGTCCCTCGGCATCGGCGTCGCCCCGCGCCCGGTGCTCGACGTCATCGAACCCGCCGCCCATGCCGTGATCGGCCTCGTCGACCGATGATGGTCGCGCTCCAGTCGGGTGGCATGCGACCGCTCGCGATGCTGCCGGAGATCCTCCTGTTCGCCGGGGGGCTGGCCTGCCTGCTCGGTGGGTCGTTCACCCCGCGCGAGCGGCAGTGGCGGCTGCGGGTGGTCGCGGCCGCAGCACTGGCGGCGTCCGTCATCGCGGCGCTGGTCGGTGCGGGCACCGGCGCGGCGTTCGAGGGGGGCTTCGCGATCGACGTCGGCACGACGACCGCCCGGGTGGTGGCCGCGGGGGCGACCCTGCTCGTCCTCGGCCTCGCCGGGGACGAGATCGCCGGGGCCGGTCGGGAGAGCGAGACCTACGCCCTGCTGCTGTTCGCGACCACCGGAACCCTCGTGCTCGCCGGGGCCCACGACCTGCTCGTGCTGGCGGTCGGGTTTCTGCTGGCCAGCATCCCGCTCTACGCGCTGGTGGGTCTCGCCGGCTCCGCCCACGCCGCAGAGGCGGCGCTCAAGACCTATCTCCTCGGCGCCCTGTTCGGGATCCTCCTGCTGCTCGGCGTCACACTGCTCTACGGCCTGGCCGGGACCACCGCCTATCCGGCGCTGGCGGCGTCCCTCGGCGCGGCGCCGGGGCCGGCGGTGGTCGTGGGCGTGATGGCCGTGATCGCCGGGCTGATGTTCAAGGCGGGCGGCGTCCCCGCGCACTTCTGGGTGCCGGACGCCGCGCAGGGTGCGTCCGGCACCGTCGCCGCCTTCGTCACGACCGTGCCGAAGGTGGGGGCGCTGGTCGCCGTCTTCCGGTTGGTCGTGGCCCTGCCGCACGGCGGGGGCTGGGAGGTTCTGGTCGGGGCGCTCGCGGTGCTCAGCATGAGCGTCGCCAACCTCGCGGCCTTCGGTCAGGACGATCCGCGGCGGCTGCTCGGCTGGTCGACGGTCAGCCAGGTCGGCTACCTGCTCGTGCCGGTGGCCGCGGCCGGCCGCAGCGACCTGGCGCTGCCCGCGCTGCTGCTGTACCTCGCCGGCTATGCGCTCACCAACGTGGCCGCCTTCGCGGTGACCACCGCGCTGCCGGACGCCAGGACTCTCGGCGACTTCGCCGGGCTCGTGCGTGCCCGGCCGTTGCTCGCCCTCGCGCTCGTCGTCGCGTTGCTCGGGCTGGTCGGCACGCCGCCCACCGTCGTCTTCGTCGGCAAGCTGCTGGCGGCCACCTCGGCCTGGGACGCCGGAATGGCGTGGCTCACCGCGCTGCTGCTGCTCAACAGCCTGGTGTCGCTCTTCTACTACCTGCGCTGGATCGCGCCGGCGCTGCTGCGGGACGGGAGGGAGTCGGCCCTCGGGGCGCCGCGCACGTGGTCGACGGGGGTGGCGATCGGAGCGTCAGCTCTGTCGCTGCTGGCGGGCGTGCTGGCCGGCGTCCTGTGGCACCTCGTGGCCGGGCCGCTGCTGGGCTGAGGGCCGTCGCGGTACATGTGCTCCCGCGACGTGTTCCCCCTCGTCGCGGGAGCACGCGCACACCCCCGAGTGCTCTGGTCACGCTACCGGCACCCTCACCGACCGGCCATCCCCCACTTCAGGGGCCATCGTGGGTGAGGAGTCGGGACGAATTCGAGGGCTTTCGAATTGCCCGACACCGCCGAAATCGGGGCCTGCCACGTCGCCGGCCGTATCCGGGGGCCAAGATGTGTTCGTGACTGCGCTGCGACTTGGTCTCGCCGACGACCACCCGGCCATTCTGCGGGCCGTTGTCGACACGATCCAACGCGAAATCGCCGTGTCCGACGTCGTCACCGTGCGCCACGTCGTCGAACTGCTCGACGCGAGCCACCAATTCGACCTCGTCATTCTCGACCTCCAACTTGGCGACGGGTCCGACCCGGCCGAGAACGTGCGATCGGTCGTCCAGCGCGGGTGGCCGGTGCTGCTCTACACCCAGGAGATGAATCCGGCGGTCGTGGCCCGGTGTTTCGCCGAGGGCGCGTCCGGGATCGTCTCCAAAAGTGAGGAACTCGCCATCCTCGTCGACGCGGTGCGCATCATCGCCGACGGCCAGCCCTACCTTTCCGGTGACTGGGCGAGCGCCCTGAAGTCGCAGCGCATTCCCAATCTCGCACCCCGGGAACAGGAGGCGCTGCGCCTTTTCGCCGCCGGGTTACCGATGAAACTCGTCGCCCGCCGGATGGGCATCTCGCAGGAGACCGTCAAGGAATACCTCATGCGGGCACGGCGCCGCTACGAGGAGGCCGGACGTCCGGCGCCCAGTCGAACCGACCTGTACATCCGCGCCATCGAGGACGGCCTCATCCGGCCGCCTACGAGCTGAGTCAGATGAGACCGGCAGGTCTGCTGGCCGACCCCTTCGAGGGACGGCCGATCGGGGAGCGGATGCGCCATGCCCTCGCCCTGTTCCTCCTCGCCACCTGGGTGCTCGGCCTCGTCGTCCAGCTGAGCCGCCCGCCCGCCTACCCGCCGTGGTTCGGTGTGGGGGCGAACGCGGCGCTGGCGGCGGCGATCCTTGTCCTGCTGGTCAGCTGGCGCTCGCCCCTCGGGTCCCTGCGGGCGACCCAGGCGACAGTGGTCCTGGCCGCCGTCGTGCGGCTGGTCGAGGCCACCGCACTGCACCAGCCCGCGGGGCTGGTCGATTACCTGCCGATGACCTACGTGCTCACGATGGCCCTGGGCGGGACGGGCATCGCCTTCCGCCCCGCCGTCGGCCTGCCGGTCATGCTCGCCAACCTCGCCGGGCTGCTGATCGAGCGGGTCCGCTCCGTGGGCATGCTTCAGTCTGGCGCGGAGGCGGGGTACATCGCGGCCGCGGGCCTCGCCGGCTTCCTCCTGGCCCGGACGCTCAGCGACGAGTTGGCGCGCGTCGAGCGGGCGGCCGCCACCACCCAGCAGCGCCGCAACGAGGCGGTACTGGCCATGGAGCGCACGGGGTTGCGCGAGCGCTGGGATGCGCTCGTCCACGACACCGTCCTCGCCTCGCTCACCCTCGCCGCGCGCGGCCAGGTGGAGGAGGCGGCGGCGCTCGCCCGCGACGCCCTGCGTGGGCTGTCCGGGTCGCGGCCGGTCCAGGACGACCCGGTCCAGGCGATCGCCGCGCATGCCGGCCGCCTGGGCCTCGACGCGCAGATCGACGTGGGCGGCTGGCTGCCCGGGCGTCCCGGGGAGGCGCTCGTCGTGGCCACCTGCGAGGCCCTCACCAACATCGCCCGACACTCCGGGGAACTCCGGGCGAGGGTGTCGTCCGCGTGGACCGACGAGGGGCTCCTCCGCGTCATCATCGAGGATGACGGGCGCGGGTTCGACCCCGCCCGGGTCGGCGAGCGCAGGCTAGGCATCCGGCAGGCGATCCACGCATCGATGCGGGCGGTCGGGGGCGGTGCCGCCATCGAGTCGAGTCCGGGCGCCGGAACCCGCGTCATCCTGCACGCCCTGCCGATCGAACCCGCGCCGGTGGACGCCGGCGACACCCGGTCGTGGAGCATGGCCTCCCTCGCCTGGTTCTCGGTGCTGTTCGCCCTCCAGATTGCCAGCGGAGTCGTCATCGGCGGCCTCTACCTGCACGACCAGGTGAGCACGGCGGTGAGCGTCGCCGGGATGATCCTCATCCCCGTGCTCACCGTGCTCCTCGCGGTCGTCCCGGTTCGCCGGGGCTGGTGGGTCGCCCTCCTCGTCACGGTGGGTGTCGTCTGGGCGGCGCTGCTGGGCAACGTCCGCGACCTGTCGGTGATCGACTGGCGCACGTGGTTCGTCGGCTCGTTCGACTCCGCGGTCGTGCTCATCGCCCTCCGCGACCGGCTCCGGCGGGCGCTGCTCGTCATCGCGGGGGCGACGCTGGCGGGCTCCGTCGCGCTCCTCGCGCGGGGGGCCTTCTCGGCCTGGGCACTCATCGAGGCCACCTACCAGACGCTGATCTGGGCGGCGGTGAGCGGATACTCCCGGCGGCTGATGGACCGCGCCAGCGCGCAGGTGGCGGGGGAGGCGGCCGCACAGGTGCAGGCGTGGCGCGAGGAGCAGGTGGCCGACGCCCGTGACGAGGAGATCCGCACGCGTCGCCGGTCGCTGGACGCCGACGTCGTGCCGATGCTCCGCCGGGTGGCGGCGGGCGAAGTGCTCGCCGACGACGACCGGCGGACCTGCGCGCTCCTGGAAGCGACGACGCGCGACCAGCTGGCCGCGGCCACCCTGCTCACCGGGCCGCTGGCGGCGTCCATCAAGGGCGCGAGGCAGCGAGGGGTCAGCGTGTCCATCGCCGGACGTCGCGACCCCGGAACCGATCTGCGCGCGTTCCATGAGGCGGCCGCCCGCATGCTCGCGATCGCGGAGCGCGGCGACCGCGTCCACCTGGTGTGGCGCGACACCATGGCGGAGCGGTCCGGCAGTGCCTGCCTCGTCGGCGCCGGTGTCGGCGGCCGATGGCCCGCGGACGTCATGCTGTCGGCCAACCGGACCCGCTGCGACGTCTCGGTCGACGACGATTCGGTGCTGGTCGAACTGGCCGCGTCCCCGTCCTATTCGGCCAGCGTCGCGTAGTCGACGTCGGGGTCGGCGAGGCGGTCGGGGTCGACCCGGGTGCCGCCCGCGATGAGCGGTTCGACCTGCTTCGGCACGTCCCAGACGTTGACGTTCATCGCGGCTCTGATCCGTTGATCGGCGTCCAGCCAGAAGGCGACGAACTCCCGGGCGCCGAGGTCACCGCGCACGACGACGCGGTCGTAGCTGCCGGCCGGCGCCCACCCGACGTACTCCATGCCCAGGTCGTACTGGTCGCTGTAGAAGTAGGGGAGCCGCGTGTACTGGTCGCCGCCCCCGAGCAGCGCGGCCACGGCGACCCGCGGCTGGTACAGGGCGGCGGCCCAGTGCTCCACCCGCACCCGCTGCTCGAGCACCGGGTGGGCGTGGTTGGCGATGTCGCCGACCGCGTAGATGTCGGGATCGCTGGTGCGCAGCGACGCGTCGACGAGCAGCCCGTTGTCGCTCGCCAGGTCGCCCAGCCCCTCGATGCCGAGATTGGGGGTGGCGCCGATCCCGACGACGACGGCGTCGGCATCGATCGTCTCGCCGCCGCGCAGGCGGACGCCCACCGCCCGCTCGCCGTCGGTGAGGATCGAATCGATCTCGACCTCCGAGCGCAGGTCGACCCCGTGGTCGCGGTGCAGCCCGGCGAACACCTCGGCCATCTCGGGTCCGAGCACCGTCAGCAGCGGGAGGCGGCCGCGTCCCAGGACGGTCACGTCGGTGCCCGCGTCCCGCGCCGCGGCGGCCACCTCGAGGGCGATCCAGCCGAAGCCGATGATGACGAGGCGCCGGCCGGCACCGAAGCAGGCGCGGATGGCGTCGGAGTCGTCGCGCGTGCGCAGGTAGTGGACACCGGGAGCCTCGCCTCCCGGCACGGGCAGGCCCCGGGGGCTCGAGCCGGTGGCCAGCACCAGCTTGTCGTAGCCGAGGGTCGTCCCGTCGTCGAGCCGCACCTCGTGCCGACCGGCTGCCAGCGAGGTGACCCGCCTGCCGAGCCGCAGGTCGATGCCGTGCTCGGCGTACCAGTCCTCGGGATGGACGAGCGCCTTGTCGAAGCCCGCCTTTCCCGCGAGGTAGTCCTTCGAGAGCGGGGGACGCTGGTAGGGCGGCAGGGCCTCGGCCCCGACGAGGGTGACCTCACCCTCGAAGCCCTGCTTGCGCAGCGCCTCGGCGGCCTTCGCGCCGCCCAGGCCGCCGCCGACGATGACGACCCGGCGGACC
>JAJYQH010000074.1 GCA_021794705.1 Actinomycetes bacterium
CGTGATGTCGCTCCGCCCGCCGTGTCACATCCGCTCGGGGGCGGCGATGCCCAGCAGGTCGAGTCCCCGGGCGAGCACCGTACGGGTCACCGCGCACAGCGCGAGCCGGGACGCCCGCACCTCGCCCTCGCTCCTCAGCACCGGGCACTGCTCGTAGAACGAGGAGTAGGCGGTGGCCAGGTCGAAGAGATAGCCGCACAGCCGGTGCGGCTGCAGCGTCTCGGACACCTCGGCCACGGTCTCGCCGAACCGGGTGAGCAGCAGCGCGAGCTCCTGCTCGGCGGGCTCGTCCAGCACGGTGACCCCGCCGAAGCCGATCTGCTCGGCCTCGGCCCGACGGAGGATCTGGGTGATCCGCGCGTGGGCGTACTGGAGGTAGGGGCCGGTGTCGCCGGTCGTCTGCACCATCCGCTCGGCGTCGAAGACGTAGTCCTTCTGGATGCCGTTGGACAGGTCGGCGTACTTGATCGCGGCCAGCGCGATCTCGGGGGACGCCTCGTGCTCGGCGGCGTCCAGCAGGTCGGTGAGGGTCGCGGCCGACCCGTCGCGGGTCTTGAACGGGCGCCCGTCGTTGCCGAGCACCATCCCGTAGCCGACGTGGCGCACCTCGACCCGCTCGGGGAGGTACCCGGCCTTGCGGGCCACCGCGAACATCTGGGCGAAGTGCCCCGCCTGGCGCGCGTCCGTGACGTAGATGATCCGGTCGGCGTGGATCTCGCTGACCCGACGGCGGATGGCGGCGAGATCGGTGCACGCGTAGCCGAAGCCCCCGTCGCGCTTGCGGACGATGAGCGGCGCGTCGAACCCCTCCACCCAGACGACGAGCGCGCCGTCGTCGATCACCGCGATGCCCCGCTCCTCGAGGTCGCGGGCGATCACCGCGAGGTCGTCGTTGTAGCTGCTCTCACCGGCGATGTCCTCGTCGGTGAGCAGCACGTGCAGCCGGTCGTAGGTCTGGTTGAACCCCGCCATCGACACGTCGATGAGCTGCCACCAGATGGCCCTGGTCTGCTCGTCGCCTGACTGGAGCGCGACGACCCGCAGCCGGGCGGCGTCCGCGAACTCGGGGTCGGCCTGGAAGTGGGCGTTGGCCCGCTTGTACAGGGCCTCCGCGGCGGGCAGGTCGAGGGTGGTGACGTCGAGCCCCTCGACGAGCACCTGCTCGACGAGCATGCCGAACTGCGTCCCCCAGTCGCCGATGTGGTTCTGGGCGATGACGACGTGTCCCTGCGCCCGCAGCACCCGGTTGAAGCAGTCGCCGATGATCGTCGTGCGCAGGTGCCCGACGTGCATCTGCTTCGCCACGTTGGGAGCGGAGTAGTCGATGACCACCGTGCGCGGGTGCTCGGCCTGGGCGATGCCGGCGTCCCCGTCGGCGAGCAGTTCGGACGCCGCACGCGCCAGCACCGCCGACCGCAGCCGGATGTTGATGAACCCCGGACCGGCGATCTCGAGCGGCTCGCACAGGTCGCCGAGGTCGACGCGCTCGACGATCGACTGGGCCACCTGCCGCGGGGGCCGTCCCTCGCTCTTGGCCAGCCGCAGCGCCACGTTCGACTGGAAGTGACCGAACTGCGGCTTCGTCGCGGGACGCAGCTCGGGGTCGACCCCCGCGACGTCGGCGATGCGCTGGCTGATGATCGAGGGCAGTGACGGCATGGCGGTCATTTTCCCACAGCCCGATCGGTGCCCCTGACCAGCGCCGGCCCCGCCCGGAGTCTCCCGATCCGCGGTCCAGTCGCCGGCCTCCCGCCGCGGTGGCTCCCCCACCCGCCCCCCGCCCGCCGATCGGGAGCGGTCGTCCGGGAAGCCGAATCGGCCGAGGGCGGAACAAATCCGGACGCCGCCGCGTTGCGCGGACATAGGGCCCGGCCGGGCCCGCTTCCATGAACGCCCGATCACTAGGAGTTCCATGTCCAACGTCCCCACGATCACGCTCAACGACCAGGTGGCCATCCCCCAGCTCGGCTTCGGTGTCTGGCAGGTCGGGAACGACGAGGTCGTCTCGGCGGTCGGCAAGGCGCTGGAGGTCGGCTACCGGCACATCGACACCGCGGCCGCCTACCAGAACGAGTCCGGCGTCGGCCGGGCGATCAAGGAGTCGGGCATCGCCCGCGACGAGCTGTTCATCACCACCAAGCTGTGGAACTCCGACCACGCGGCGGCGGACGCCCGCCGGGCCATCGAGCAGAGCCTCGAGAACCTCGGGCTCGACCACCTCGACCTCTACCTCATCCACTGGCCGGCGGTGCAGAAGTACGGCAACCTCTACATCGAGGCGTGGGATGCCCTGCAGGGGTTCAAGGAGGAGGGCCTCACGCGGAGCATCGGCGTGAGCAACTTCTCCGCCGAGCACCTCGAGGCGATCAATGGGGCTGTGCCCTCGGTCGACCAGATCGAGATGCACCCGACCTTCAGCCAGGCCGCCTTCCGCGCGACGCTGGCCGAGCGCGGCATCGTCCCGGAGGCGTGGAGTCCCCTGGGCCAGGCCAAGGATCTCAACAGCCCGGTCATCGGCCAGATCGCCCAGGACCTGGGCAAGTCGAACGCCCAGGTGATCATCCGCTGGCACCTGCAGATCGGCAACATCGTGATCCCGAAGTCGGTGACCCCGGAGCGGATCGCGCAGAACTTCGACGTGTTCGACTTCGAACTGTCGGATGAGCAGCTCAACCTCATCAATTCCCTCGACAGCGGCAACCGGATCGGGGCCGACCCCGCGACGGCCACCTTCTGACAGGTCACGTCCACTCGGTCCGAGCGGCCCACCGATGCATTCGGTGGGCCGCTCGCTCTGTCCCGATCCGGGCCGACCCCTCCGTTCTGCAAACTGTGCCCCCGCTGCCACACCCGGCCGCCTGGGACGCTCGTATGGCAGCCCGTGCCAATGTCGCAGGGACGGGGGCCCGGTGCCGCCCTCCCGACCCCAGCGGGTCGGCCGCCCCCGAACCCGCGCCGTCCTCGGGAATGAGACGAGCGCTTCGCATCGTGGGACAACTTTCTCGTTTCCCCTCCACAGCGGTGGGTACGGGGCAACGGACGGGCCGCAAGGGGCGGTCCGCGCAGAGAAGGAAGGCACGACACATGCGCTCGAAGCTCATCGCGTCATTGGCAGGAACGACTCTGCTCGCCGGTTCCATGGCATTCACCGCTGTACCCGCCCACGCGGCAGCCCCGGCCACGACCGGCGTCTCCACATCGTCCGTCGCCCCGAGCACGGCCTCCGTCTCGTCGACGATCAACCAGGTCTTCGCCGACGGCAGCTCGTTCGTCGGCTCGTTCTCCCCGACGGGCTTCACCAGCCAGAACGGCCAACTGAACGTCACTGGACTCGTGACGGGCACCTACACGTCCGCCACGGGAGCCACCACCCCGGTCTCGCAGACCGTGACCACCGCCGTCACGAACGCGACGACAAGTGGGTCGTGCAAGGTTCTGTCGCTCCAACTCGGCCCGCTGCACCTCAACCTGCTGGGCCTGGTCGTCGACCTCAACCAGGTCAACCTCAACATCACCGCCCAGTCGGGGCCGGGCAACCTGCTCGGCAACCTGCTGTGCTCGGTGACCAACCTGCTCAACGGGTCGGGCACGGGCGGCCTCGCGAACCTGCTGAACAACCTGCTCGGGCTCTGACGTCCTGACCAGGTAACAGACGGGGCGGGTCGGCGCGGTGGGGCGCCGACCCGCCCCCTGTCAGGTGCAGGTATGGCCGCTGGGGTTCACTGGCGGTGCTCCCGGTAGTAGGTCACGAGCTGCCGGGTGGAGGAGTCCTGACGGTCGAGCGCGGCGGCGTCCCCCTGTACCGCCGGAGCGATCTCCATCGCGAGCTTCTTGCCCAGCTCGACGCCCCACTGGTCGAACGAGTCGATGCCCCACACGACGCCCTCGACGAAGGTGATGTGCTCGTAGAGGGCGATCAGCTGGCCGACGACGCTGGGGGTGAGCGACGGCGCCATGATCGAGGTGGTCGGCTTGTTGCCGGCGAACACCCGGGCCGGGACGACGGCCTCCGCGGTGCCTTCCGCGCGCACCTCGTCGGCGGTCTTGCCGAAGGCCAGGGCCGCGGTCTGGGCGAAGAAGTTCGAGAGGAAGAGCTCGTGGACGTCGACGTCGCCGTCCTTCAGCGGATCGTGCGGGGTGGCGACGGCGATGAAGTCGGCCGGGATCAGCCGGGTGCCCTGGTGGATGAGCTGGTAGAAGGCGTGCTGGCCGTTGGTGCCCGGCTCGCCCCAGAAGATCTCCCCGGTGTCGGTCGTGACCGGCGACCCGTCCCACCGCACCGACTTGCCGTTCGACTCCATCGTGAGCTGCTGGAGGTAGGCGGGGAACCGGTGCAGGTACTGGGCGTACGGCAGCACGGCGTGGCTCTGGGCGTCGAAGAAGTTGACGTAGAAGACGTTGAGCAGCCCCATGAGCAGCGGGACATTCCGGTCCGGCTCGGTCGTGTGGAAGTGCTCGTCGATGAGGTGGAAGCCGGCGAGGAAGTCGTCGAAGTTCTTCGGCCCGATGGCCACGGCCACCGCGGTGCCGACGGCGGAGTCGACCGAGTAGCGGCCACCCACCCAGTTCCAGAAGCCGAAGGCGTTCTGGGGGTCGATGCCGAAGTCGGCCACCTTGTCGAGCGCGGTGGAGACGGCGACGAAGTGCTTCGCGATGGCGTCCTTGTTCTGCTGCTCGCCGCCGTCGACCGCCCCGGACGCCGCCAGCCCCGACAGCAGCCAGTCGCGGGCGAGCCGGGCGTTGGTGATGGTCTCGAGGGTGGTGAAGGTCTTGGAGGCGACGATGAACAGCGTGGTCTCGGGATCGAGGTCGCGGGTCTTCACGGCCATGTCGGTGGGATCGATGTTCGACACGAACCGGCATTCGAGGCCGTCCTGCCTGTAGGGCAGCAGGGCCTCGTAGACCATGACCGGGCCCAGGTCGGAGCCGCCGATGCCGATGTTGACCACGGTGCGGATCGGCTTGCCCGTGACGCCCTTCCAGTCCCCCGAGCGCACCCGATCGGCGAAGGCGTACATCCTGTCGAGCGTGGCGTGCACGTCGGCGACGGTGTCCTGCCCGTCGACGACGAGGTGTGCGTCGCTCGGCAGGCGCAGCGCCGTGTGCAGCACCGAACGGTCCTCGGTGACGTTGATCCGCTCGCCCCGGAACATCGCCTCCCGGCGCGCGGCGACCCCCACCTGCTCGGCGAGCGCCAGCAGCGCGGCCTTGATCTCGGGGGTGATCCAGTTCTTCGAGAGGTCGACGAACAGGTCGCCGGCGGTGAAGCTGAACTCCTTCGCGCGTCCCGGATCGTCGGCGAACCAGGAGCGGAGGTCGGGACGCAGGTCGTCGTGCAGTCGCTGCAGCTCGGCCCAGGCGGCAGTGGTCGTGGCATCAACGGGTGTGGTCATGGCCTCAGCGTAGTGCGCGGCCCCCCGGCGAGGGCCGGACGCCGGCGGCTCAGGGTTGGCGCAGCTGCCGCTTGATCGAGTCGCGCAACTCGTCGGCGTCCCGGCCCGTCAGCATGCTCACGGTGATGCCGTCGGCGAGGAGCACGAGGCCCTTGGCGATGTCGATGGCCGGTCGGTCGAACCGGATGTGCCGCGACTCCCGGAACTCGACGAGCTTGTCGTGGAGGCGGGACGTGCGCCGCTCGCGGAACGTGGCGGGCAGCTCCTCGAAGCCGGGAATGTGCTGCGCGTGCAGGCTGAGCTCCTGGAGCGCCCGGTAGTCGTTCAGGCGGCGGTCGACATCGGTGAGGTGCATGAGCAGGGCCGAGCGCACCGCCTCGGTCTGGGTGTGGCCGTCGAGCTCGAGGTCGCCGTGATCGGCGATCTCGCGCTCCACGAGAGTGTGCAGGGCCACCATCATGAGCTCATGCTGCGACGAGAACGCGTAGTGGAAGGACGCCAACGGCATTCCGGCGTGGGTGGAGATCGCCCGCGTGCTGGCGGCCCCCAGGCCGGATTCGCCCACGATGACGATGGCGGCCTCGATCAACCGACGTCGGCGCTCCTCCAGGGGCATCCGCACCACGCTTTTCGACCCCCCAATGGTGGAAATGTGCTTCTCTGCCGCAGGTTAACCCGGGCGATCGTCCAACTTTCAGCGAATGGGGCGAACTCAAAAGTCTGAGAGCGCTTTCTCAGGAAATGGGCCGGTTTTGTCCCCCGCAAGGGGGGATGCCCGTCCGATCGGTGGGACGAGCGGCGCCCGGGCCTCGGCGAGCCGACTCTTCCCCAGAGCCGCCGTCGGACGCCGCGACGGTTGTAGCTTGACTCGCGTGGGGCCCCACGACGTGTCGCAGTTGAGCCACAGCCCGAGCCAGTCGCGGCGGGCGGTGCTCCGGATCCGCGACTTCCGGCGGCTCTGGGTGGGGCAGCTGTTCTCGGGCCTCGGCGACTGGATGGGCTTCCTCGCCGTCACCGCCATGGCCGCCACCTTCTTCAGTTCCTACGCGGCCCAGAGCTACGCCATCGCCGGCGTCCTGCTCATGCGGGTGCTGCCCGCGCTGGCCCTCAGCCCCCTGGCCGGGTTCATCGCCGACCGGGTCGACCGGCGCTGGACGATGATCGTGGGCGACATCGCCCGGGGGGTGCTGTTCGCGACCATCCCCCTCGTCGGCACCCTGTGGTGGCTCCTGGTGGTCACCATCCTCACCGAGGCGATCAGCCTCATCTGGGGTCCGGCCAAGGACGCCACCGTCCCCAACCTCGTGCCCGCCGACCGGCTGATGACCGCCAACCAGATCAGTCTCGCGACGACGTACGGGTCGGCCCTGCCCGGTGCGCTGCTCTTCACGGTGCTCACGGCCGTCGGCCGCGCCTTCCCGAGCGTCTTCGCGTGGACGCCGCGCGGGGCGATCGACGTCTCCATCTACGCCGACGCGCTGAGCTTCGTCGTCTCGGCGGTCGCCATCTGGGGCCTCACCTCGATCCCCAAGGGCCCCGCAGCGGCCGACGGCAGCGCCAACGTCGTCCGGGTCGTCGTCGACGGGTGGAAGTACGTGACCACCACCCCGCTGGTCCGCGGCCTCGTGCTCGGGGTGATCGGGGCGTTCGGCGCCGGGGGTGTCGTCATGGGCCTGGCCCGCGTCTACGTCTCCGACCTCGGCGGTGGCAACCCCGCCTACGGCACCCTGTTCGGCGCGGTGTTCCTCGGGCTGGCGCTCGGCATGTGGAGCGGACCGGTCGTCCTCGGCGGCATCCCTCGGCGCCGGCTCTTCGGGTTGTCGCTCACGATGGCCGGGCTGATGCTCACCCCGCTCGCCCTCATCCCTTCGTTCGTCTCGGCCGCACTCTTCGCGATCCTCGTCGGCTTCTTCGCCGGCTCCGCCTGGATCACCGGCGTCACGATGCTCGGGCTGGAGGTTCCCGACGCCCTCCGCGGCCGCACGCTGGCGTTCGTCGCATCGATGGTGCGCATCGTCCTGTCGCTCGTGCTGGTCATCGGCCCCGCCACCGCCGCGGTCATCGGGCACGTCGACTTCGGACCGGTGAGCACCTCGGGACGTCCCATGGTGAGCTACGGCGGCGCCGCGGTGGCCATGCTGCTGGCGGCCCTCGCGCTCACGACCGTCGGCGCGGTGTCGTACCGGCAGATGGACGACCGCAAGGGGATCTCGCTGTGGCAGGACCTCAAGCACTCGTTCTCGGGCTGGCCGGGCGCCTACTCGCCCAGCGGCGTGTTCGTCGCGATCGAGGGGATCGAGGACGCCGGAACGTCGGGCCAGGCGAGGATGCTGTCCGAATGGCTCACGGCCCAGGGACACGAGGTCGTGCTCACCGGCGAGCCGGGGGGCACCGGGATCGGGAGGCGGCTGCGGGAGCTGGTGACCGACCGGGACGCCGACAGCCGCCCCGCGCCCCGCACCGAGGCGCTGCTGGCGGTCGCCGACACGGCCCAGCACGTCACGGACGTGATCGCGCCCGCGCTCGCGCGGGGAGCCGTCGTGGTGAGCGACCACTACATCGACGCCGCCCTGGCCTCGGCCCACGCGCGCGGGGAACCGGACCGGCAGGCGGAGACGGTGGCCCGGTGGGCCACCCAGGATCTGCGCCCGCACCTCACCGTGCTGCTCGACGCCGCGGGTCCCGGCGTCGACGAGACGATGCGCCAACGACTCCTCGAGCTGGCCGGTGGAGAGCCCGAGCACTACCTCGTGCTCGATGCCCGGAGCGACCCGGAGGACCTCGCGGGGCGCATCCGGGCCACCCTGCAACCGCTGCTGGCCCCGGCCGGCCGGAACCCTCA
>JAJYQH010000217.1 GCA_021794705.1 Actinomycetes bacterium
CGGTGTCGAACTCGACACGCTGTTCACGGCCGACATCACCCGCACCCTGCCCGTCTCGGGGCGGTTCACCGAGCGCCAGCGCCAGGTGTACGACGCCGTGCTCGAGGCCCAGGAGGCCGGGATCGCCGCGGCGCGGCCGGGCGCGGCGTTCTCCGACGTCCACAACGCGGCGATCGCGGTGGTGGCCCGCCACCTCGAGGAGTGGGGGCTGCTTCCGGTGACCGCGGAGGAGTCGCTCGGCCCCGACGGCGGCCAGCACCGCCGCTGGATGGTGCACGGCACGTCGCACCACCTGGGCATGGACGTCCACGACTGCGCCCGCGCGCGCAACGAGGACTACCGGCAGGGCGTCCTGCGGCCGGGCATGGTCATCACGGTGGAGCCGGGCATCTACATCAAGTCCACCGACCTGCTCGCCCCCGAGGACCTCCGCGGCATCGGCGTCCGGATCGAGGACGACATCCTCATCACCGACGACGGCGCGGAGATCCTGTCCGACGCGCTGCCCCGCGCCGCCGCCGACGTCGAGGCCTGGATGGCGCGCGTCTGGGGTCAGGACAGCTGAGGTGACCGACCGGCCCACCGAGGGGTTCCGAACCGCGGGCGGCATGCCCGATTCCCTCGTGGCGTGGGGCTGGTACGTCGACGGCGTCCGGCAGGACGCCGACGACCTCGCCGCGGCCACGGCCCGGGCGCACGAGGGCGAGGGATTCGTGTGGATGGGGCTCAAGGACCCCGACGACGCCGACATGGAGCAGTTCGCCCGCAGCTTCCGGCTGCACCCGCTCGCCATCGAGGACGCCGTCGAGGGCCATCCGCGTTCGAAGCTCGAGGTGTTCGGCGACACCCTGTTCACCGTGATCTCCACCGTCGACTATGTCGAGCACGAGACGATCACCGAGACGTCCGAGATCGTGACGACCGGTCAGATCATGGTGTTCGTCGGCCCGCACTTCGTGCTCACCGTGCGCCGCGGCGCGACCACCCATCTCACCGCGCTCCGGGCGCGGATGGAGGCCGAGCCCGACCGGCTCGCGCGGGGTCCGCACGTGGTGCTCTACGCCGTGCTCGACCGGGTCGTCGACGACTACGCCCGGGTGGTCGAGGAGTTCGAGAACGACATCGACGCGATCGAGGCCGACGTGTTCAGCAGCCAGGACGGCGGCGAAGTGGGCCGGGTCTACCAGATCAAGCGGGAGCTCATCGAGTTCCGCCGGGCGGTCGTGCCGCTCGCGCAGCCGCTGGGCCTGCTGGCCACCCAGAGCTTCCCCGTCATCCCGGAGAGCGCGCAGGCCTATTTCCGGGAGGTCGCCGACCACCACCTCGCCGCCCGCGAGGCGATCGTGTCGTTCGACGACATGCTCACCAACATCATGCAGGCCTCGATCGCGCAGGTCTCGCTGAAGGACAACCAGGACATGCGCAAGATCTCCGCGGCGGTCGCGATCCTCGCGGTGCCCACCACCCTCGGCGCCGTCTGGGGGATGAACTTCGAGCACATGCCCGAGCTGCGGCTGCGGTACGGCTACGCAGGGGCTCTGCTCGCCATGGTGCTCGCGATGGCCGTGACGTACGTCTTCTTCAGGCGCCGGAACTGGCTGTAGCCGGACGCGGTCGGCCCAGCACCTGGATCACCGACGCCAGCCCCTGGTGCCCGGAGCCCTCGAACATCCGCCGGTCGGTGATCCGGATGTCGAGGTGCAGCCCGGGCCAGTCGTGCACCACCCGCTCCCGGGTGAGCAGGGTGCCCTCGTCCGCGGGGCCGCCGCTGCCCAACTGGAGCTGGGCGGGGGTGAACGCCTCGAGCAGCAGCACGCCGCGCGGGGACATCCGGGGCGTCAGCAGTTCCGCCACCGCGCGCCGCTCCTCGGCGGGCAGGTGCACGAAGATCGACACGACGCCGTCCCACGGCCCCTGGGCCGCCGGATCGTCGGCCAGCCACTCGACGAGGTCGCCGACGTGGGCGTCGACGGTGACGCCGCGTTCGGAGGCCAGCGTCCGCGCCTTGCGCGCACCCACCTCGGAGAGGTCGATCGACGTCACCCGATGCCCCTGTTCGGCCAGCCAGACCCCGTTGCGACCCTCGCCGTCGCCCAGGGCCAGCACGCGCGAGCTGCGGCGCAGCATGAGCTGGTTGTCCACGAGGAAGTCGTTGGGCCGGTAGCCGAACCGGAACGTGGGGTGCGCGTAGCGGGAGTCCCACGCCTGTCGGGCGCGCTCGATCCGCTCGAGGCGGCCGAGGTCACTCACCGGTCGGGGGTGCGGGCGGGACGTCGTCCCCCTGGGGCCGGCCGCCCTGCCCCGGCGCGGGCGGGTACTCGGGCTGCTGGTAGCCCTGCCGCGGGTACTCGGGCTGCTGGTATCCGGGCGTGTACTGGTAGGGCGGCGGGTAGGCGGGCTGCCCGGACGCCGGCTGCTGCGGCGCCCCGGACGGCGGGTAGGCCGGCTGCGACGGGGCTGGGGGCGGCGCCGACGACAGGCCGGTGGAGATGGTGCCGCTGAACGAGCCGCCGCCGAACGCCGCCGCCCGCGCGGCCGGCATGGCCGCGAGCATCTCCCGGGCCTTCTGCACGACGTTGTGCTCCCCCAACACCTCGTAGCGGGTGGCCACCGTGGCGGTGACCGAACTGAAGTCGCGTTGTCCCCGGGTGGATGCGTGCGCCATCGTGGCCGACAGCAGGCCCATGGCGATGCCGATGACGAGGCCGCCGAGCAGGGCGACCCCGAGGGTGAGGCTCGGGTAGAGCAGCACCATGAACAGGCCGACGAGCAGCCCCGTGCCCACGCCCGACAGGGCGCCGCTGGCCACCACCTGCGGCCAGCCCCGGCGTCCGAGGACGCGCTCGACGAGCTTGAGGTCGGTGCCGACGATCGCGAGGTTCTGCACCGGGAAACGCTCGTCGGCGAGGTAGTCGACCGCCTTCTGCGCGTCCTCGTAGGTGTCGAACACCGCGACCGACTGGGGGTACTTGAGCGGCAGGATGGCGGAGTTCGGCGCCACCTGCATCGGGCGTGACGTCTGGCTCATGGGGTGCTCCTTCGGCCTGGTGACTCCACCGTACCGGCCCCCGGACCCCGGCCGCGGCCGGTCAGCACAGGCCCGCGGCACGGCCCTTCGCCAGCAGCGACTGCGCCACCCGCAGCCCGGCGACGTCGACCATCTCGTCGTCGACGACGATCGCGCCGACCGCTCCCCCGGCGCTGCTCGTCGCGTGCTCGTACGCCTCAACGATCCGCAGCGACCGGTCGATGTCGGCCTGCGGCGGGGTGAAGATCTCGTTGCCCGCGGCGATCTGGTCCGGGTGCAGCACCCACTTGCCGTCGTAGCCGAGGGCCGCGGCCCGGCGCGCCGACTCGCGGAACCCCTCCACGTCGCGGATGGCGACGTAGGGGCCGTCGATCGCCTGCAGGCCGTGGGCGCGGGCGGCGACGAGGATCGTCATGAGAGCGTGGTGGAAGGCGTCGCCGAGGTAGCCCGGGGGCTGGGCGCCGACGGTGGTCGTCGCCATCCCCATCGAGGCCATGAAGTCGCCGGGGCCGAACACGAGCGTCCGCATCCGGGGGCCGGCCGCGGCGATGTCCGCCGCGTGGAGGAGGCCCGCGGCGTCCTCGATCTGGACCTCGAGCCCGATCCGGCCGACCGGCAGGCCGGCGTCCTGCTCGGCCTGGGTGAGCACGAGGTCGAGCGCGCGGACGTGGTCGGCCGACTGGACCTTGGGCAGCACCAGGGCAGCCACGTGCTGCCCAGCCCCGGTGACCACCCGCCACACGTCCTGCGTCGTCCACGGCGACGACCAGTCGTTCACGCGGACCGTGACCGTCGGCGCCCGCCAGCTGCCGGAGGTGAGCGCCGCGACGATCTGCTCGCGGGCCTGCGCCTTCGCCGGCGGAGCGACGGCGTCCTCGAGGTCGAGGAAGACGGCGTCCACCTCGAGGCCCTGCGACTTCGCGATGAAGCGGTCGCTCGAGCCGGGGACGGCGAGAACGGTGCGGCGGGCGGCGGTCACCCGCTCAGCGTAGTGTCCGGGTCCGGCGGAGGCGGCTGGCGAGGGTGGTAGCCGCGAGACGCTAGCGTAGACGCGTGGTGAAGTCGACGTCCGTGTTCGTGTCCCGGCTGCGTGGCCTGCCGGTGCTCGACGTGAGCGGCGACTCCGTGGGCCGGGTCCGCGACGTCGTCATCTCCCTGCGCACCCTCGCCCGCGCCCCCCGGGTGAAGGGCCTGGTCGTCGACATCTTCGGTCGCCGTCGCATCTTCGTCCCGATGATCCGCGTGCACTCGATCAGCGCGAGCCAGGTGACCATCTCGGCCCAGGTCGACACCCGCCAGTTCCGCCGGTGGGAGAGCGAGATGCTCGTCATCGCCGACCTGTTCGACCGCACGGTGGAGCGTCCCGGCGGCCCCGGCGTCATCTACGACATCGCCATGGGACCCGCCCGGGCCCGCGAGTGGGAGATCACGGACGCCGCCATCCGCGAGGGCGGCTCGATGAGCCGCTTCCGCCTGCGCACCGGCGGCAACACGGTGATCGTGCCGTGGAACGAGGTCCCCGCGCTCGTGCTCTCGGCCGAGCGCACCACCGACACCGTCGTGGCCCGGATGGCCGACATGAAGCCGGCCGACGTGGCCCGCGAGCTGCACGACATGGACCCCGAGCGGCTCGCCGACGTCGTGCACGCGCTCGACGACACCCAGCTCGCCGGGGCGCTCGAGGAACTGCCCTCCGACGAGCAGGTGCAGGTGATCACCACGCTCGACAACGAGCGCGCCGCCGACATCCTCGAGGAGATGGACCCCGACGACGCCGCCGACCTCATCGGCGAGCTGCCCAAGGACGTCGCCGAGGACCTCCTCCAGCGGATGGAACCCGAGGACGCGCAGGACGTGCGCAACCTGCTCCTCTACGAGGACTACACCGCCGGCGGCATGATGACCCCCGAGCCCGTCATCCTCCCTCCCGACGCCACCGTCGCCGACGCCCTCGCACGGGTGCGCGACGAGGAACTCACGCCGGCGCTGGCGTCCATGGTCTTCGTCTGCCGGGCGCCGCTCGACACCCCCTCCGGCCGCTTCCTCGGGGCCGTGCACACCCAGCGGCTGCTCCGCGAGCCGCCGTCGTTCATGGTGTCGCGGCTCATCGACACCGGGCTCGAGCCGATGTCCCCCGAGAGCGGCATCGCCGACGTGAGCCGCTACTTCGCCACCTACAACCTCGTCGTCGCTCCGGTGGTGAACTCCGACCAGCAACTGGTCGGCGCGGTGACGGTCGACGACCTGCTCGACCACATGCTCCCCGAAGACTGGCGCGGCAGCCAGATGGACGGCGTCGAGCCCCGGGAGGTGAGCGGTGGCTGACCGGCCCAGCCGCGTCGACCGGCTGAACACCCCCGGCCGCGGCTGGCAGAAGATGTCGCTGCCCAAGGTGAGCGTCGACTCCGACTCGTTCGGGCGGCTCGCGGAGTGGGTGGCCCGGGTCATGGGCACCGCCCGCTTCCTCCTCTGGATGACGGTCTTCGTCATCGTGTGGATCACGCTCAACGTCGTCGGACTGTTCGGCGCCAAGTGGGACCCCTACCCGTTCATCCTGCTCAACCTGGCGTTCTCGACCCAGGCGTCGTACGCGGCCCCGCTGATCCTGCTCGCGCAGAACCGTCAGGACGCTCGCGACCGGATCAGCCTCGAGGAGGACCGGCGGGCGGCCGCGCAGTCCCGGGCCGACATGGAGTTCCTCGCCCGGGAGATCGCCTCGCTGCGGATGAACGTCGGTGAACTGGCCACCCGCGACTACATCCGGGCCACGCTGCGCAACGAGCTGCGCGACCTGCTCGCGGAGCTCTCCAGAATGGACGCCGACGAGCACGACGACGCGATGCGCCGCGATCTCCCCGACCCCCGCTGATACCCGGCGGGCGGGATTTGCGTCCGTGTGGTGCCGCGAGTAGACACGATGACGTGAAAGAGCATCCCCTCGAACCCCAGGTGCGCAAGGCACTGGCCCAGGTGGTCGACCCGGAGATCCGGCGTCCGATCACCGAACTCGGCATGGTCGACTCCATCTCCATCACCCAGGCCGGCGTCGCCACCGTCACGGTGCTGCTCACCGTGTCGACCTGCCCCCTGCGGTCGACCCTCCAGCGTGACGTCGAGCAGGCCGTCGCCGGGGTCGAGGGCGTCACGGCCGCGATCGTGCATCTGGGCGTCATGAGCGACGAGCAGCGCAGCGCCCTGCGCCAGGTGCTGCGCGGCGGCCAGGCCGAGCGGGAGATCCCGTTCGCCCGCCCCGACAGCCTCACCCGTGTCATCGCCATCGCCTCGGGCAAGGGCGGCGTCGGCAAGTCGTCGGTCACCGTCAACCTCGCCATGGCGCTGCAGGCGCTGGGCAAGAAGGTCGGGGTGCTGGACGCCGACATCTACGGTCACTCGATCCCCGACATGCTCGGGATCGGCGACACCCGCCCGACCGCGGTCGACGACATGATCATGCCGGTGCCCGCGATGGGACTCAAGGTGATCAGCGTCGGCATGCTCAAGCCGAGCCGCGACCAGGTCGTGGCGTGGCGCGGACCGATCCTCGACCGCGCCCTCACCCAGCTGCTGTCCGACGTCTACTGGGGCGACCTCGACTACCTCATCCTCGACCTGCCCCCGGGCACGGGCGACGTCGCGATCTCCCTCGGGCAGAAGCTCCCGAACTCGCAGATCCTCGTCGTCACCACCCCCCAGGTGGCCGCGGCCGAGGTCGCCGAGCGGGCCGGGACGATGGGCGCGATCATGCAGCAGAAGGTGATCGGCGTCGTCGAGAACATGTCGTGGCTCGAGACCGAATGCCCCCACTGCGGCGAGACCCACCGGGTGCCGCTGTTCGGCAGCGGTGGCGGCCAGGCAGTGGCCGACACGCTCACCGAGCGGCTCGGCTACGAGGTGCCACTCCTCGCCCAGGTGCCCATCCAGCAGGACCTCCGCGAGGCCGGCGACAACGGCACCCCGCTCGTCACCAGCGACCCGGGCACGCCGGCGTCCGCGGCCCTCCTCGAGCTGGCCCGCACCCTCGCCACCCAGAAGCGCAACCTCGAGGGCCTGCGCCTGTCCGTCGCGACGTAGCAGTTCGAGGGGGACGACCCCCTCGACCCCCGGACGGCGTCGCGTTCACCCGTCGCTCGTCCCTCGCTCCGGGGCGACACCGGAAGGAAGAGACGACCCCCTCGACCCCCGGACGGCGTCGCGTTCACCCGTCGGATTCTGCGAATTCTGCACTCCCTGCCACAGCCTGCCTCCAGAACGGGGTGTATGGCAGGTGGGGTCAATGTCGCAGAACTGGGAGGGGGCTTCGGCAGAGATCGCCGGCCGGAGCGTCGACTTCGCCAGCCGCATCAACCGGGCCGAGGGGGACGCCGGTCAGGTGGCTTCGCTGTCGAAGGCGATGTGGCGGGGGGCCATGCCCGACAGGGCGCCCTCCTCGTCGTCGCCGTGCGCGAACTCGCCGGCGGCCTTGGCCTCGAGGCTCAGGTCGTCGCGGATGTCGTCGATCTCCGCGCGCATGGAGTCGAGCTCGGCCTGCACGTCGTTGAGCAGGTGCTTCTGCACGAACGTCTTGGGGTGCAGGTCGCTCAACTGGAGGTCGGCGTACTCGGGCCCGAGTTCGGAGCGCAACTGGGCGGTCGCGTCGTTGGCGATGTTGCGGAGGAAGAAGAGCACCCGGGCCGCCTTGCGCGACAATTCGGGGATCTTCTCGGGCGGGGTGAGCACGATGGCCAGCACGAGCAGCCAGCCCAGCTCCCAGCCACCGATCCCGAACACGGTACGAACCCTAGCCGACGACTCAACGTGCTACGACATCAGCGTCCGGCCAGACGCTTGAGCCCCCGGGAGACGCGCTCGGCCAGCGATTGTCCGGGCACGGGGGCGTGGGGCAACTCCCCCTCGGCGGTGGTCGCGAGCAGCAGCGAACTGGCGCTCACGGCGTAGCACGTGTCCCCGTTCTGCCACGCCAGGCTCGGGACGGTGACGTCGCGGGCGGAGGGCCCCTCGTCGTCGAGCACTCCCCACTCCTCGGCGACGGCCACCACCGACCCGCCGGCCGCGTACAGCAGGAGG
>JAJYQH010000162.1 GCA_021794705.1 Actinomycetes bacterium
CATCGGGCGCGCCTTCGCCGCCGAGCTCGCCGCGCGCGGTCACGACCTCGTGCTCACCGCCCGGCGCGAGGACGAGCTGCGGGCGACCGCCGACATCATCGGGGCGCACGGCGTCCGCACAGAGCTGATCCCGGCCGACCTCTCCGACCCCGCCGGACGCCGGCACCTGCTCGACGAGCTGCGTGCCCGCGACCTCACGATCTCGATGCTCGTGAACAACGCCGGATTCGGGTCCATCGGCCGCTTCGCCGAGCTGGACGCCGACCGGCTCGCCGACGAGGTGGAACTCGACGTCCAGACCGTCGTCCAGTTGAGCCGCGCCCTGCTCCCCGCGATGCTGGACGCCGGCCACGGCAGCATCGTCAACGTCGCCTCGACCGCCGCCTTCCAGCCGCTGCCGACCATGGCCGTCTACGCCGCGGCCAAGGCGTTCGTCCTGAGCTTCTCCCAGGCGCTGTGGGACGAGGTGCGCCACCAGGGCGTCCGGGTGATCGCGGTGTGCCCCGGCCCCACCGACACCGACTTCTTCGTCCGGGCGGGCGACGACGACGTGCTCACCGGACGCCGCACTCCCCAGCAGGTCGCGCTCACCTGCCTCGAGGCGCTCGACAAAGGCCGGCCCTACGTGGTGGACGGGCTGCTCAACACGCTGCAGGCCGAGGTGGCCAAGCGGACGCCGGTACGCGTGGCGATCCCGCTGGCCCGGGCCGTGGTCCGTCACCACGACTGACCGGACCGGGCCGGGGTCGGCTCACGACCCGGACGTGCCCACCTTGAACACGACGGTGTCGGTCGTGTCCAGCGCCTGGATCGACGCCTGGTAGTCACCCGCGGGCAGCTGGGCGGTGTAGGTCCACTGCTGCCACGTGCCGTCGTCCGCGCCCAGTTTCACCGTGCCCTGCACCACCGGCGCCCCACTGCTCGCCTGGGTGATCTGCAGCGTCGGCGCCGGGTTGCCGCGGAGGATGTAGCCGGTGAACCGCACCTGGCCCACCGCGACGATGTCGGCGCTCTGCGGCTGGTCGATCCACACCGGGCCGAGCGAGGGCTGGTCGTTCCAGAAGCCGGCGGCCCCCGTGTTGCCCAGCACCGGCACCGTCTGGTTGCCGTCGGACAGGAGCACCACCGGCAGGGGGTCGTGCAGCGAGGAGCGCACGGCGTTGACGGTGTAGTAGATCTGGTAGGCGGCGTCGATGGCCGTCACCCGGTCGGTGAAGGCGGCGTAGCTCGCCGCCGACAGGTCGACGTAGATCCGGTTGCCCCGAGTGGTGACCGAGTTGACGGTTCCGCCCTTCCACAGCGACTCGTACTGCGGATCGTTGGGCACGACGTTGAGCACGGCGCTCACCGCCGTGGCCATCGGCCCGCCCTGCGAGGGGAGCGTGCGCAGTTCCCGGTAGAACAGGTGGCTCTGGGTGCTCACGAAGTACACGGGCAGGCCCACCTGCATCGTGGGCATCGACGGCCCGGCGCTCACGGACGCCGACGAGCCGCTGACCTGGCCGGTGGCGGTGCCCGCAGGGGTGCCCGAGGGCGAGGTGAGGAAGGGCACGACCACGCCGATCCCGAGTAGCACGGCCGCGGCCAGGAGGAGCCCGCGCCACCAGCGGCGCCGGTCGGCCTCGGGCGTTGCGGGCTCGTTGTCGGGGTCGTCCTGCCGGGGCGCGTCACCGCTCATGGCACGCCCCGAACCGCCCGGGGGACGGGCGTGCGCGGCGTGCAGGTCATGGGTCATGGGCAACTTCGGTGTCGGGGGCGTGCGGCGTCATCGTCGTGGATCTCACGAATGGCGATTCACCGTTCCTCCCGATGATGCCCCATCTGCTGCCATCGGCGCAGGTCGGGGGTCCCCCAGATGGAGGGTCCGACCAAAAAAGGTGCTTGTCAGACGCCCGCGTAAGAGTGCAGGCCGGTGACGAAGAGGTTGATTCCGATGAAGTTGAACCAGAAGGAGCCCACTCCGACAAGCGCAATGATCGCCGCGTTGCGCCCGCGCCAGCCCGCGGTCGCACGTGCGTGCAGATAGCCCGCGTAGATGACCCAGGTGATGAGCGCCCACGTCTCCTTGGGATCCCAGCCCCAGAACCGTCCCCACGCGTACTCGGCCCAGATGGCGCCGGCGGCGACGGTGAAGGTCCACACCGGGAAGGCGAAGGCGTGCAGCCGGTAGGCGAACGTGTCGATCACCTCGCTGCGCGGCAGTCGCGCGACGTAGCCGCGGTCCACGGTGCCCTTGCGCTCGGCGCGGGCGCGCAGCAGGTATCCGATCGACGCGAGGCCGCCGACGTTGAGCGCCGCGCCCGAGATGAGGGCGGCGAGGATGTGGATGAGGAACCAGACCGAGTGCAGCGCCGGCACGAGCGGGCCGACGGACACGTAGAACACGGTGGCGGCGAGCCCGTCGCCGACCGCGATGAGCGCGGTGATGAAGATGCCGAGCCAGCGCATGCGCCCGCGCAGGGCCCACACGAGGTAGGCGAGCACGGCGAACAGCATCGCCGAGGTGACGAACTCGTACATGTTGCCCCACGGCGCCCGCTGGGCGGCGATCCCGCGGAACACCACGCCGGCGAGCTGGGCGGCCGCGGCGATGAGGGTCGCGAACAGCCCCAGCCGGGCGAACATGTCGCTGCGCAGCCGGGCCCCGTCGTGCCCGTCGTCGACGGACGCCGCTCCTCCCCCGGCCCGCACCGGCACCGCACGGAGGCTCGCCCACTCGACGGTGTGCGCCAGGAACGCCAGCAGGAACAGCACGGCGGCGGTGACGATCGCCAGGGACGAGAACTGGGCGGAACTCATGCCGCCGACCTCGAGCACGTTCACTTCTTGGCCTCCTCCTGCGCGCCGGCCGGCGCATCGTCTGCGGACTCGGTGGTGTCAAGGACGCCGGCGTCGCTCGACTGGTGTTCTGCCAGCGTCCGGGGCGGCGTGACCGGGTCGGCCCAGCCCCGCGACCGGACCTCGATGCCCTCGGGGTCGGACCCCGTGGCGGCGGCGACGAGCCCGCGCACGTCGTCGCTGAGACCGGTGCGGGCGTCGGCCCGGTCGAGCCCACCCGCCTCCGCAAGCATCGTGCCATCCGCCTGCCGGAGGAAACGAATCCACAACCGGCGTGGACGCATGAACAGGCTGAGGCACAGCCCGAGGACGGCAGCCCCGATCGACCCGACGGTGAGCCACAAGCCCGGGGTGCGGGAGATCTGTAGCCCGGCCCAGCGCGACCACCCGTCGAAGCTGATGCTGCCGAGGTGGTTGGGCAGGGTGTAGCTCTGACCGGGCGCGAGCTCGATACGGAGCAGGTCGTTGCCCTTCTTCACCTGGGTGAGCCCGGTGGTGTTGAGGGTGAAGACGTTCTCCGGGACGCCGCTCGCCGCCGCCGGCGGACCCGACCACACGTTGAGGAACACCCTCGGGTTGAGGGCATCCGGGAACACCGAGTGCGGGCCCTGCTGGGTGTCGATGACCGCAGTGGGCAGGAAGAAGCCCTGGAACGCGAGCCGCTGCGGCCGGGCGTCCGGCACCTTGATGACGCCGAGGGACTTGAAGTTCGTGTCGACGGGCTGGAACACGACCGGACCGGAGAAGGCCACGTTGCCCTGGCCGTCGCGGATGGTGACGTGCACGGCGTACCCGTGGGCGAGCAGGTGCACCTTGGTGCCGTCGATGGTCAGCGGGTGGTTCACCTGCAGGTCGCGGGTGGTCGTCGACCCGTCGGCGGTCACCTGGACCGTGGCATCGAACTCGCGGGCGGCCCCGGTCTGCACCGGGCCGGTCTCGAACGCGACGAGGAACCGCTTGAGGATCAGTGTGAAGGGGTTGAGCCGGTCGACGTTCACCATCGGCCCGGCGTGGAAGGCGTCGTACTGGGTGATCGTGTTGCTGAACCCCTCGCCCACGACCACCTGACTGGTGCCCTTGTAGCCGTACAGGTTGGTGATCGCGACGCCGACGAGCACGAAGATGGCGCTGATGTGGAACAGCAGGTTGCCGAACTCGCGCAGGTAGCCGCGCTCGGCGCTGATGCCGGGGACCTCGCCGGCGTCCCGGCGCACCTGCCGGTACCTGTTGCGCCGCAGCCACTCGGTGGCGGCGGCGACGGCGTCCTCGGACCCGGTGACCGGGTGCGACGCCGACTCGGGCAGCCGGTTCAGCCGGCTCGGCATCCTCGGGGGCGGCGTCCGCAACGCGCGGACGTAGACGCCGATCCGCGGGAGGATGCAGCCGATGAGGCTGAGGAACAGCAGCAGGTAGACGGCGCTGAACCACGGGGACGTGTACACGTGGTAGAAGCCGAGCGGCTGGTAGATCCGGTTGAGCAGCGGATGCGCCTTGGCGAAGTCGGACACCCGGATCGGGGTGACGCTCTCCTGGGGGATGAACGAGCCCGGGATCGCGGTGAGCGCGAGCAGGAACAGCAGCAGCAGCGCCGTGCGCATGCTCGTGATCTGGGTCCAGACCCAGCGCAGCCCCGCGCCCATCAGATCGGCGTCCCGAAGTTGACCGCCCACTGGCGCACGACCGCCATGAGGGAGTCCCAGACGCCGGTCATCAGCGCCACTCCGACAACGATCATCAACGCACCTCCGACGCGCTGCACGGCCAGCTGGTGCCGGCGGATGAACCCGACGGCGCGCCCCATGGCGACCATCGCCTGCCCGGCCACGAGGAACGGCACCCCGAGGCCCAGGGCATAGAAGAAGGCGAGCAACCCCCCGCGCCCCGCCGACCCCTCGTTGAGGCTGAGCGACAGCACGACCGACAGCGCCGGGCCGATGCACGGCGTCCACCCGACGCCGAAGACGACGCCGAGCAGCGGGGCCGCCGCGATGCCGAGCCGGGGCACCCGGTGGATGCGGAACTCGCGCTGCCCGAGCGGGATGATCCCCGCGTACACCAGGCCGAGGAGCACCGACACCAGCCCGACGACGAGCGAGATCGTGCGCTGGTGGTCGATGAGCGCGGCGCCGACCCGGCCGACGAGCGCCCCGCTGAGCACGAACACCACGGCGAAGCCGAGCACGAACAGTGCGGTGCCCAGCAGGGTGCGGCCCCGGTGGCCGCGTCCCTCCAGCACCTCCGACGCCCCCAGCCCGGTCGCGAAGGACAGGTAGCCGGGAAGGAGCGGCAGCACGCACGGCGAGAAGAAGCTCACCAGGCCCGCCAGCACGGCGACCGGCACCGCGAGCACCATGCTGCCGCCGAGCGCGTCCTTGACCCAGCCGGCCACGTCGAGCGGCACCAGCGCGGTGAGAGTCGAGAGGTCGGGCACGGGTGTCACTTCCCCCCGGCCACGTCGGTGATCGTGCCGGCGAGGGTCGCCTTGTCGACCTCGCCGATCACCCGGGCGGCGATGCCGCCCTTGGAGTCGATGACCAGGGTGCTGGGGATCGCGGCGGGCGGGATCTGCGAGAACTTGAGCAGCAGGGCCCCCGACGGGTCGTACAGGCTGGGGTAGGTGATCTTGAACGCCCGGACGAACGCCTTCGCGGGGGCGACATCGAGGTCGCGGGTGTCGATGCCGACGAACTGGGCGACGTCCTTGGTCTGCTCCGCCACCGCCTGCAACGTGGGGGCCTCGTGCCGGCAGGGGGCACACCACGATCCCCACACGTTGATGACGAGCACCTTGCCGGGGAAGTCGGCGGTGCTGAGCGGCCGGCCGTCGATGGTCGTGCCGGACAGCACCGTCGCCTGGTCGCGGTGTCCGGGGGCGATGCGGGTGTAGCTGCCGTTGCCCACGGCGAACCCGCTCTGCAGGTCGACCCCGGTGCCCGATCCGCACGCGGCCAGCCCGGTGGACAGCACCGCGCCGCCCACCAGCCCCAGCACCCCGCGCCGGTTCATCCTCACGAGGGCGGTGGTCCCCTCGGGGCCGCCGACGACCGGGCTGTTCGACCCGCTCGAGATGGCGTCCCCGGGGTAGCCCTGACGCAGCAGGTCGCGGCACGGTTCGGCGTAGCTGACGCGGGTGATGTGGTCGCCGCGGAAGTGGAAGGTGGTGACGCTGCCGACCGTGCACTGCCGCTTCCGCGGGTCGTGCACCAGCCGGCGTCCCTCGGCGGCGAGCCGGGCGATCCAGATCGGCAGTTGGTGGCTGACGATGAGCGCCTGGCCCCCCTCGCCCACCTCGTGCGCGGCGTCGCGCACGGCGTCGACCATGCGCGCGGCGATCTGCGTGTAGGGCTCGCCCCACGACGGCACCGTGGGATTGCGGAGCAGCCACCAGTTGCGGGGCTTGCGCAGCGCCTCGTAACTGCGACCGAACACCTGGCCCTCGAAGTAGTTGGCGGCCTCGACCACCCGGACGTCGCTGACGACCTCGAGGTCGCGGCCGGCAGCGATCGGTGCGATCGTCTCCTGGGCGCGGGTGAGCGGCGAGCTCACGAGGCGGTTCAGCGGCACCTCGGCGAAGTACTCACCCAACCGGTCGGCCATCTGCAGCCCGTTGGCTGACAGGTGGAAGCCCGGGAGGCGTCCGTAGAGGACGCCCCGGGGGTTGTCGACCTCGCCGTGGCGGACGACGTGCACGAGGGTCGGCCCGACGGGGGGTGCCTGCTTCACGGAGTTCTCCTCATCCTGGGGGTGCGCCTGGGTTTACGAGAGGGCCGCGCGGGCGGCGACCGCCGCCTTCGGCAGCGCACTCACAATACGGTCGACGGCTGTGTCGTCATGGGCCGCGCTCACGAACCACACCTCGTAGCCGCTGGGCGGCAGGTGGATGCCCTCGTCGAGCATCGCGTGGAAGAACGCGGCGAACGCCTTCGTCGACTGGCCCTGGGCGCCCGCGTAGTCGGTGATGCGGACGTCCTCGGGGGTGCCCTTCGGCATGAGGAACACCGAGAACATGCTCCCGGCGGTGTTGATGACGTGCGGGACCCCCGCGACCGCGAGGGCCTCGTGCACCGCCGTGCGGATCGTGCGGGAGACCGCGTCGATGTGGGCGTAGACCTCGGGGGTGGCGAGCCTCAGGGTGGTGGCGCCGGCGGCGGACGCCACCGGGTTGCCCGACAGCGTGCCCGCCTGGTAGATCGTCCCCACGGGGGAGAGGTACTGCATGAGCTCACGGCGCCCGCCGAACGCCGCGGTGGGGAAGCCCCCGCCCATGACCTTGCCGAAGGTCATGAGGTCGGGCACGACCCGGTCGACGCCGAACTGACCGCTACGGGTGACGCGGAATCCGGTCATCACCTCGTCGCTGACGAACAGCGCCCCGTGCGCGTGCGCGATCCGCTTGAGGAACGCGTTGAAGTGCTCGGGCCGCCCGTCGGGGCCGGGCTCGACCCCCGGCTCGATGACGCCCATGTTGCCCGGCGCGGCCTCGGTGATGAGGCATGCGATCTCGTCGCCGTGTTCGGCGAAGATCGCCTCGACCGCCGCCCGGTCGTTGTACGGCGCGACGAGGGTGTCCGCGGCCACGGCATCGGGGACGCCGGGACTCCCCGGCACCGCGAGGGTCGCCAGGCCCGACCCCGCCGCGACGAGCAGCGAGTCGACGTGGCCGTGGTAGCAGCCGGCGAACTTGACGATCTTGGAGCGGCCGGTGATGCCGCGGGCGAGCCGCAGCACGCTCATCGTCGCCTCGGTGCCCGAGCTGACCAGCCGCACCTGCT
Source organism: Actinomycetes bacterium (assembly GCA_021794705.1). Classification (GTDB taxonomy): domain Bacteria; phylum Actinomycetota; class Actinomycetes; order Propionibacteriales; family Propionibacteriaceae; genus JAJYQH01. The sequence continues at coordinate 7,611 of JAJYQH010000162.1, forward strand.
CGACCGGCGTCCGCCTGATGATCGTCTCGGCGAGCACGATCTCGTTCTCGGTGGGGGCGCCGTAGCTGGTGCCCCGCGCGGACGCCTCGACGACGGCGTCCAGCACCACCGGGTGGGCGTGGCCGAGCAGCATCGGGCCCCACGAGCCGATGAGGTCGACGAGTTCGTTGTCGTCGGCGTCGATGAGGTAGGCGCCGCGCGCCCGCTTGATGAACCGGGGCGTCCCGCCGACGGACTTGAACGCGCGCACCGGCGAGTTGACCCCTCCCGGGATCGAGCGGGAGGCCCGCTCGAACAGCTCCTGG
>JAJYQH010000245.1 GCA_021794705.1 Actinomycetes bacterium
CCGATCTGCCGACCCCCGGGTGGCCACGCTGCGCGACGAGTCGGCGACCGCCCCCGACTCGCAGCGGGCGGCGGTGCGGGCTCAGCTCGCCGAGGTGCGCCAGAGCGTGCGGGCCGAGATGATCTCGGCGCTCGCGGCCGAGTTCGACGCCGTGCACAACATCCAGCGGGCCGTCGAGGTGGGCTCGGTCGACGACGTGATCAGCGTGGCGGAGCTGCGTCCGAGGATCATCTCGACCCTCCGATCGGCGCGTTGACCCGCGGCATAGCATCAGGGGCATGAGCGACATTCCCACCGGCAGCGACCCCGTCGTCCGGGTACTCACGCCGGGCGACGAGCCCTGGGTCGAGCAGGCCGTCACGCATCTGGGCCGGTCGGCGGTGACGAACGCGGCCGAGGTGTTTCTGCGCGATCCCGCGGTCGTCGCGGTGGGGGCGTTCGCCGACGAGGCCCTCGTCGGCTTCGCCTACGGGTACGTGCTCAGCCGCCCCGACGACGCCCCGATGGCCAACCTCTACGTGCTGGAGGTGTGGCCCGACTACCAGCGTCGCGGCCTGGGGTCGCAGCTCATCAAGGCGTTCAAGAAGGAGGTCGGCCGGGTGTCCAAACTCTGGCTGGTCTCCCCGGTGAGCCCGATCACCGCCGGCTTCTACGCCGCGGTGGGCGCGCACGCCGAGCAGTCGGACGCCGTCTACGAACTGCCGAACGACTAGGCCGTGTCGCTGAACCGTTCGTGAGAGACGGCTGGCGCTTGGATGCACTCAGGACGTGCGCGTGCCTGAGAGTGTCGCTGAGGCGAGAACGTGTCCGTCGACCGCTGTCGCGAGCTCTAGAAGACTGTTCAGGTGTTCGATCTCGATCCTCTGGTCGAGGGCGTAGAGGTGGAGCCGGTAGTGGTGCGGCCCGTGGCCGGGTAGGGGTCGGGGGCCGGAGTAGGACAGGGGCTGGTCCCGGTCGCGCAGGAAGCGGGCGCGCGTTGTTCCTGCGTTGAGGTCTCCGTCATCGAGCGAGCCCGGTTGGGGCGCGAAGGCTGCAACGGCGTGCAGGCGTGGGGTCGTGCCGGGGCTGTCGAGGTCTTCCATGACGAGCAGCATGTCCTCGCTCGCAGGCGGAAGATTCCCCCACGCGAGAGCGGGAGAGATGTTGTCGCCGATGAAGCGTCCGCAGTGGACGGCGGGGATCTCTTGCCCCTCGTCGAAGCAAGGCGAGGTGAACTTGATCCGCGTCTCCGAGGCAAACTCGGGGCGGTGCGAAAGGCTCAGAGACTCGTCGGCGTGTCGATTGCGGAACAGTTTGCCGAGCGGAGTGAGCAGTGCTTCGACAGGGTGCATGGGTGGTGCTCCGTTTCAAGAGTCAGCGAGGCGGATCAGGATGGGTGCCGCTGCGGCGAGGGTGGCGCGTTCTGTGGCGGAGAGCTGAGCAACCCGGCTGTTAAGCCAGTCCCGGCGGTGACGGCGAGACGCAGTGACGGTGTCCCGGCCCTGGGTAGTCAAAGCGAACAGGACGCGGCGGCGATCCGCGGTGTCTCGAGATTTCGTGACGTAGCCGAGTTCCTCCAGCCGACGCACGGCCTGACTGATGGAGCCGAGGGTGACGTGCGCTCCGTCGGCGAGGCCGGTGAGGCTCATCGTGCCCTGCTTATCCAGCGCGAGAAGCACGAGCAGGGCAGAGTCGGGGACTTCACCATCCAGCCGTTCGGAGCGGAAGCGACTGTAGAGCCGCGTCACCCCCCGCCGCAGCTCGGCGCCGACCTCATCGATCTCGTTCATCACAATCCCACGTGATCACTAAGTAATACACACCAGTATACCTTAGTGTTACTAAGCGCTACCCGTGGCTCAGGACCCGGGCCAGTGGAGGGTGGCGGCGGGGCATCGCGTAGATCGTGTTCCAGTTTCCGAAAGACTCCGGCACGTCCCACCCCGGAGCACCGGTCCGGGACCGCCACGCCGTTGCTTCGACTAACGCCCTAGGACGTCGGGTCGGCCCAGTAGGCCGGCCACAGGTGCGGGACGTCGCGGACGAAGGCGCGCACAAGCAGTTCCGACCCCTCGATCGCCGACATCTCCCCTGACGCCACCCGCTGACGGATGTGCTCGCGGATCTCCCGAACCCTCGGGGAGCGCTTCACCGCGCCCAGCACGTCCTCCTCGACCAGGGCGCCGAGCCAGGCCAGCTGCTGCTCGCGCCGCTTGGCCTCCAGACCGCCCGTCTCCTGCAGCATCGCCCGGTGGCTCAGCACCGCCTGCCACACCTCGTCGAGGCCGGCGCCGGTGAACGACGAACTGGTGAGCACCGGGGGACGCGGGGCGTGCGGGTCGGAGGAGATGAGCTTCATCGCCACCCGGAGCTCGCGGGCCGCCACCCGCGCCTCCGACTCGTGGTCGCCGTCGGCCTTGTTGACGGTGATGACGTCGGCGAGCTCGAGGATGCCGCGCTTGATCCCCTGCAGCTGGTCGCCGGCCCGGGCCAGGGTGATGAGCAGGAAGGTGTCGACCATCCCGGCCACGGTGACCTCCGACTGGCCGACGCCGACGGTCTCGACGAGCACGGTGTCGTAGCCCGCCGCCTCGACGATGATCATCGACTCGCGGGTGGCCCGGGCCACCCCGCCCAGCTGCCCTCCGCTCGGCGACGGCCGCACGAAGGCGTGGTCGGACGCCGCCAGCTGCGCCATTCGCGTGCGGTCGCCGAGGATCGAGCCCCCGGTGCGGGAGCTCGACGGGTCGACCGCCAGCACCGCGACCCGGTGGCCCTGGTCGATGAGCCGGGTGCCGAGCGCGTCGATGAAGGTCGACTTGCCGGCACCCGGGACGCCGGTGATGCCAACCCGCACCGAATCGCCCGAATGCGGGCGCAACAGACGGACCAGCTCGCGGGCCTGCTCGTGATGGGTCGGGTTGGTCGACTCGACGAGGGTGATGGCGCGGGCGATGAGGGGCCGCTGGCCCCCGAGCACTCCCTCGGCGAGTTCAGCGGCCCCCAACCGGCGACGTGACGACACGGTCACCGGGCATCACTCCTGGTCGTCGAGCTGGTCACGCAGCTTGTGCAGCAGTTCGACGGCGGCGTCCGGGATGACCGTGCCGGGCGGGTAGATCGCGTCGGCTCCGTGGGCGTACAGCTCGTCGAAGTCCTGCGGCGGGATCACCCCGCCCACGACGATCATCATGTCGGGCCGTCCGAGCGTGTCGAGTTCGGCCCGCAGCGCCGGCACCAGGGTGAGGTGGCCGGCCGCCAGCGAGGAGACGCCCACCACGTGCACGTCGGCCTCGATGGCCTGGCGCGCGACCTCCTCGGGGGTCTGGAACAGCGGGCCCACGTCGACGTCGAAGCCGAGGTCGGCGAAGGCCGTGGCGATGACCTTCTGCCCGCGATCGTGGCCGTCCTGGCCCATCTTGGCGACGAGGATGCGGGGGCGGCGTCCCTCGACCGTCTCGAACTCCTCGACCAGTTGGCGGGCGGTCTTCACCTGGCCCTGGTCGTCGCCGGCCTCGCTGCGGTACACGCCACTGATCGTACGGATGTGGGCGGTGTAGCGACCGAACACCTTCTCCAGCGCGTCGCTGATCTCCCCGACCGTCGCCTTGTTGCGGGCGGCGTCGATCGACAGCTTGAGCAGGTTGCGCTCCGGGTCGCTCGGGTCGGGGTTGGCAGCGGCCCACGTGAGCCGCTCGAGGGACGCGGCGCACGCGTCGGCGTCCCGCTCGGCGCGCAGCCGCTCCAGCTTGGCGATCTGCTGGGCCCGGACGCTGGCGTTGTCGACCTTGAGCACCTCGGGCGGCACGTCGTCGTCGACGGTGTACTTGTTGACACCGATGAGCGGCTGCCGGCCGGAGTCGATGCGCGCCTGGGTGCGGGCCGCGGCCTCCTCGATGCGCATCTTCGGGATGCCCGCCTCGATCGCCTTGGCCATGCCGCCGGCAGCCTCGACCTCCTGGATGAGGGTCCAGGCGCTGCGGGCCAGTTCGTAGGTGAGCCGCTCGACGTAGGCCGACCCGGCCCACGGGTCGACGACCCGGGTGGTGCCCGACTCCTGCTGGATGAGCAGCTGGGTGTTGCGGGCGATCCGGGCGGAGAAGTCGGTCGGCAGGGCGATGGCCTCGTCGAGCGCGTTGGTGTGGAGCGACTGCGTGTGCCCCTGGGTCGCGGCCATCGCCTCGAGGCAGGTGCGCATGACGTTGTTGTAGACGTCCTGGGCGGTGAGTGACCACCCGGAGGTCTGCGAGTGCGTGCGCAGCGACATCGACTTCGGGTTGGAGGGCCCGAACTGCTTGACCAGCTTGGCCCACACCAGCCGGGCCGCCCTCATCTTGGCGACCTCCATGAAGAAGTTCATGCCGATCGCCCAGAAGAAGCTGAGCCGCGGGGCGAACTGGTCGACCTTGAGGCCCACCGACTCGCCGGCGCGGATGTACTCGACGCCGTCGGCCAGTGTGTAGGCCATCTCGATGTCGGCCGTGGCGCCGGCCTCCTGCATGTGATAGCCGGAGATCGAGATCGAGTTGAACTTCGGCATATTCGCGCTGGTGAACGCAAAGATGTCGGAGATGATCCGCATCGACGGTGCGGGCGGGTAGATGTAGGTGTTGCGGACCATGAACTCCTTGAGGATGTCGTTCTGGATGGTCCCGGCCAGCTGCTCGGGCCGCACGCCCTGCTCCTCGGCCGCCACGACGTAGAGGGCGAGCACCGGCAGCACCGCGCCGTTCATCGTCATCGACACCGACATCTGGTCGAGCGGGATGCCGTCGAACAGCTGGCGCATGTCGAGGATCGAGTCGACGGCGACGCCCGCCATGCCCACGTCGCCGGTGACCCGCGGGTGGTCGGAGTCGTAGCCTCGGTGGGTGGCGAGGTCGAAGGCGATGGACAGGCCCTTCTGGCCGGCCGCGAGGTTGCGCCGGTAGAAGGCGTTCGACTCCTCGGCGGTGGAGAAGCCGGCGTACTGACGGATCGTCCACGGCTGGTTGACGTACATCGTCGCGTACGGGCCGTGGAGGAACGGCGGGATGCCCGCGGCGTAGCTGTGCAGGAAGTCGAGCCCGTCGAGGGCGTCCGGCCCGAACAGCGGCGGCACGAGGATGTGCTCGGGGGTCTGCCAGCCCTCGGTGTAGGTGCCCTGGGAGTTCTTCACCGCCTCGAAGCGGGACGCCGCGTCCTCCGGCAGGGTGGGCGGCCCGAGGGGCACGTCGTCGAAGCGTGGCACGCCGGGCTGGGAGGCGCTGCCGCCCGGTTCGGCGAGCGGAGTGCGATCTCTGAGGTCGCTGGTCATTTCGCTGCTCCCAACAGGTCGAGGGTGGAGGCGAGGAAGTCGACGACGTTCATGCCGTCGAACACCTCGCCGTCGATGACGTCGTCGGCCTCGGGCGAACCGGTCTCGGCCCGGCGCCCGGCGATGTGGACGGTCTCGACGCCGGCCGCCTTGAGGGTGCGGGCGACCTCGACGGCCTGCTGCGCGTAGACCTTCGCCGAGGAGCAGAGGATGACCATCCGGGCGCCCGCCGCCAGGACCTGGCGGGCGATCTCGTCCGGGGTGCCGCCCTCGCTCTCGGGCGCGTTCAGCCCGGCGACGAGGCACAGGTTGCTCGTGAACTGCTCCCGGGGGCCGAAGTCGCGGCGCTCGCCGAGGCAGGCGAGGAACACCGTGGTGCGGGAGGCGGCGGCGCGGTCGCGGAGGGCCTCGAACACCTCGCTGTCGCGGTGCGGTGCGAGTCCGGCCGGACCCTGGGCCTCGGGACGCGGGCGCACCTCGACCTCACGCTCCGACTGCAACGGGAAGGTGCTGACCCCGGTGATCGGCTGCTTGCGGGTGGCCAGCCGCTTCGCCCGCTCGGCGACGGTGGCCGCCACCTGGTCGCGCACCGCTCCGGTGGCGACAGCGACCGCCATGCCGCCGGCCCGTTCGAGCGCCTGGAACTTCGTCCAGGCCGTGACCGCGAGCTGGTCGGTGAGCTGCTCGACGTAGTACGAGCCGCCGGCGGGGTCGTTGACCCGCCCGATGTTCGACTCCTCCATGGCCACCAGCTGGGTGTTGCGGGCGAACCGCCGGGACGCCTTGGTGGGCAGCCCGTGGGCGGTGTCGAAGGGCAGCACCGTGAGGATCTCGGCGTCCCCGACGGCCGCCGAGAACGCGGCGATGGTGCCGCGGAGCAGGTTCACGTACGGGTCGTCGCGGGTGATCATCCGCCAGCTGGTGACCGCGTGCGTCACGGCCCCGCGCTGCGCCTCGGGTACCTCGAGCACCTCGAGGACGCGCGCCCAGAGCCGGCGCAGCGCCCGGAACTTGGCGATGGTCGTGAACTGGTCGTCGGTGGCGGCCAGACGGAACAGGATCTGCCGGGCGGCGTCCGTGGCCGGGACGCCGGCGGCGGCGAGGTCGCGCAGGTACTCGACCCCGGTCGCGATCGCGTACGCGACCTCGTCGACGTCGCCGGCGCCGGCGTTGTGCAGGGCGAGCGTGTCGACGACCAGGGCGCGGGCCTTCGGGAACTCCCGCCGTGCCCGCTCGACCCACACCCGGTGCAGGGCCAGGTCGGGGGCGGTGCCGTTGAGCACCGCGAGGCTCATCGCGTCGAGGCCGAGGTTGCCCATCACCTCGTCGGCGCGGCCGCTGGCCAGCCAGAAGTCGGCGAGCGCCAGCGCGGCGGCGTCCTGGTCGGTGCGGCTGGACACCCGCACCGGGGCGAGTTCGGGCCGGACACCGGCGAGCGCGGCCGCGACTTCGTCGGGGGCGACGGCGTCGGGGTCGACTCGCAGCCAGATGCTGGTGGCGCCGTTGGCGAGGTCGCGCAGCACCTCGTCGTTGGTGAAGGTGACATCGGGGTCCTCGTGCAGCGCGGCGGCGTCCCACCCGGTCATCGCGCCGGACTTGACCTTGTTGCCCCTGGTGAAGGGCATGACTCCCGGGTAGCCCAGGGGCTGGTCGGTATCGACGTACAGGGGCTCGATGGTGAGGCCGTCGACCGTGGTGGTGCGGAGCCGGGCCAGCGCCTGATCGAGGGAGAGTTCCTTGCCTGGGGGACGACGCCGGTTGAGGACCTTGAGGACCTCCGACTCCCACTCCTCACGGGTGGGCTGGGCGAAGTCACCGGCCAATGACAGCGGTGATTCAGTCATGGAACAACGCTATCCGTGGGCCTCCTCCAGGGAGCCGTCGGGGTCGAGTTGGTCGCCGGAGAACGACAAGGGCTGAGACCGCCCGGCCGCCCGGGCAGGATGCCCATCAGGGGCTTCGGCGTCCCCGTTGCACCCGGGTGCCCAGCCGGCCGCGGAGGCCGGTGAGGGTGCCGTCGCCATGCACCGGGAGGCCCCAGCCGAACACGTGAGCGGCCAGCGCCAGCGCCGCACCGGCGAGGGCGGCGACCACGAGTCCCGTCTGGCTGGACAGCCTCAGCTCGTGGCCGACGACGACGATGGCGGCCGACAGCATCGCGGGGACGGCGTACAACCGGTTGCCGCCGAAGATCGCCGGGACCCGTCCGACCGCGACGTCGCGGATGGAGCCGCCGCCCACCGCGGTGGCGAGGCCGAGGAACAGCGCCGGGAGCCAGCCGACGCCCACCTGGAGCGAACGGGTGGCGCCGGTGGCCGCCCAGGTGCCGAGGGCGAGCGCGTCAGCGACGGGGAAGAGGATGTTCCACAGCCGGCCGCGCAGGTTGACGACGTAGGCGATGACGGCCCCGGCGAGGGCGAAGATCAGATAGTGGGGGTCGGTGAGCGCGAGCGGGCGCCCGGCCTGGAGCAGCACGTCGCGCATCAGCCCGCCGCCGAGCGCGGAGATGATGGCGAGCAGCACGAAGCCGACGATGTCGAAGCGGCGCTCCCGTGCCACCATGCCGCCGAGGATGCCGTTGAGCAGCACG
>JAJYQH010000055.1 GCA_021794705.1 Actinomycetes bacterium
CGGGACATCCGGGGGCGCAGGAGGGCGCGAGAAGGCAGGGATGTGACCACAGTGACTCCTTTGACACGCGTGGGGTGGGGCGGGGCGTTGCATCGTCGCAGCGCTGCGGCCCGGGTGTTGTCGACTGGTGGGGTTGTCGACCAGTGCGAATGGTCCGGTTAAGGGCTTACACCAGGTGACGGGGGCAACGCTAGATCCGCGGGGCGACACTTTCAGCAACTTCGCGAGAGAGACGGCCGGCGTCCCCGAGATTCGCACGGCCTGCATGGGTGGCCCCTCCTCACGGGTCGTGCCTGCAGGCGGTGCGAATCCTGGAGGGGAGGGCCCCGGGACGGTCCCGAACCGGTCATCCCGGCGGTCCGTGTCAGGATGTGCCCATGGGTTTGCGCGACTACCTCACCTCGAAGGTGATGCCGAGCGGGGGCATCGGCGTCCCCGAGGCCCTGAGCCTGCTGGCGTCCGGGGCGACGCTCGTCGACGTCCGCACCCGGGGCGAGTACGAGGCCGGGCACGCGCCGGGAGCAAGGCTCGTCGATCCCAAGGACCTCACGCACGACGCGTTCGGGGCGGTGCACGGCGACAACCCGCTCGCCGAGCCGGACGGCGCCTTCGTCCTCATCTGCGACACGGGCCTGCGCTCGGGGCACCTGGTCAAGGCCGTGCGCGAGCAGGGCTACCGGGCCGAGTTCATCACGGGCGGCCTGGCCGCCTGGCGCGCGGAGGGGCAGGTGCTGATTCCCGGGCCTCCCCGGCCTCCCCGCTGACGCCGGCGTCCGTTCGCGTTCGTCCCGCCGGACCGGTAGCATTACCGATCGGCCGTTGCCTGGCGCGTCCCGCGTCGACACGGCCTGTCCGGATGTCCGGACGCCCGCATCGCCCTCCTGCCACGGGAGAGACCCGTGGCCGCCGAGACCGTAGGAGGTGGAGTCCGCGTATGCGCAAGTACGAAGTCATGGTCATCGTCGATCCCGAGGTTGACGACCGTCAGGTGTCGCCGCTCATCGACAAGCACCTGCAGACCGTCACCACTGGTGGTGGAACCGTCGACAACATCGACGTGTGGGGCCGTCGCCGTCTCGCCTACGACATCAACAAGAAGTCCGAAGGCGTCTACGTCGTGATCAACCTCACCGCTGAGCCCGCGCTGGTCAAGGAGTTCGACCGTCTCATGACGATCGACGAGCAGATCATGCGCACCAAGGTTCTGCGTCCCGACGCTCACTGAATCCCGCGACTCGTCCACAGCCACGGCTGAGCGGGCGGGTTGTCCACACGGGAACCCCGACGTGGACCGATTGTCAGAGATCATCGACACAATCGTCAGCGTCACCCAACACCTTCCGATCATCGGAGTTCCACATGGCAGGCGAAACGCCAATCACGCTCATCGGCAACCTCACCGCCGATCCCGACCTGCGGTTCACCCCGTCAGGGGCGGCCGTGGCCAGCTTCACGGTGGCCTCGACCCCGCGCACGTTCGACCGTCAGGCGAACGAGTGGAAGGACGGCGAAGCCATGTTCCTCAACTGCTCGGTGTGGCGGCAGGCGGCGGAGAACGTCGCCGAGTCGCTCACCAAGGGCATGCGAGTGATCGTCACCGGACGCCTCAAGTCGCGCAGCTACGAGACCCGCGAGGGCGAGAAGCGCACGGTCTTCGAGGTCGAGGTCGACGAGGTCGGCCCGTCGCTGCGTTTCGCCACGGCGAAGGTGAGCCGCGGCTCGTCGTCGTCCTCGGGCGGTGGCGGTGGCGGCGGTGGTTGGTCGCAGGGCGGTTCCCAGGGTGGTTCTCAGGGAGGATCCCAGGGGGGCTGGTCCCAGCCTGGTCAAGGCGGATACGGCGACAACCGGTCCGGAGGCACCGACCCGTGGGCGCAGGCCCAGTCGGACGAGCCCCCGTTCTGAGCCGCTCCGTCCCCCAATCCACGCACTCCCCGCGCCGGCCGGCTGCCGGCACGGGACAGGCACATTCCGGCGTCCACCGCCGGGCTTTTCAAGGGGCATGAGTCCCGCAAGACAAGGAGAGCACCACAATGGCCGGTCCACAGCGCAAGCCTGTGAACAAGAAGAAGATCGCACCCACCAAGACGGTGAAGATCGACAAGGTCGACTACAAGGACACCGCCACCCTGCGCAAGTTCATCTCCGAGCGCGGGAAGATCCGCGCCCGGCGCGTCACCGGACTGTCGGTGCAGGACCAGCGCAAGGTCGCCAACGCCATCAAGAACGCGCGTGAGGTGGCCCTGCTGCCCTACGCCACGACCGCTCGCTGAGAAGGGACACGCAGATGAAGCTCATTCTCACCGCTGCTGTCGACAACCTCGGCCTGGCCGGTGACGTCGTCGACGTCAAGCCCGGCTTCGGCCGCAACTACCTGCTGCCCCGCGGCTACGCGATCACCTGGACCAAGGGTGCCGAGAAGCAGATCGAGGGCATCAAGCGGGCGCGTGACGCCCGCGAGATCCGCGGCGTCGAGCACGCCCAGCAGGTCCGCTCGCAGCTCGAGGGTCTCACCGTGACCCTCGAGGCCCGGGCGGGCGAGGCCGGCAAGCTGTTCGGCGCGATCACCGCCGCCGATGTGGCTCAGGCCGTCAAGAAGGCGGGCGGCCCGACGCTCGACAAGCGGTCCGTCGTCATCGCCAAGCCGATCAAGACCGTCGGCACGCACACCGTCGGTGTGAAGCTGCACGACGCGGTCACCGCGCACATCCCGCTCGAGGTTGCTGCCGCGAAGTGACCACGATGGTCGGACTCACCGCTGATCAGCACTCCCGCAGTCCTGGGTGAACTGATCGGGATCCGGCCCCGTACGAGGGACCCGAGAGTTTTTCTCGGGTCCCTCGTGCCGTATCTGCCCGTTCGCCGGAGGTTCGCTCAAGACCTGCTCAAGTGTGCGCAGGGCGGCTGATTTTCTCACCACCGCCCCGGTGTCAATCCACCCCGTGATGCACACTGGCTGAATGGCTGAGCGTGATGGACGAACGAGGGTGTTGTCGACACTCCGTTCCCAGGGCCGGCCTCTCGACGTCCGCGAGGTCGCGCGGCTCGTCGGACTACACGTCAACACCGTGCGGTTCCACCTCGAGGGGTTGGTCGACGACGGCGACGCTCAGCGCACGAGCGTCCGCAACGGCGGCCGGGGCCGTCCCCGCACCGTCTACTCGGCGGGTCTCGACCCCGTCGCTTCCGACCGGGCCCACCGGATGCTCGCCGGCATCCTCACCGACGTCGTGGCCGGGGCCATGAAGCCGCGGCGCGCCGGTGAGCTCGAGGGACGCCGGCTCGCTGCGGCACTGTCGACGGACGACCCGGACGACGCGTTCGGCGCCGTGGCGGCCGACCTCGACACCCTCGGCTTCGTCACGGAGGCGCCCTCGGAGCGCCCCGGCGAACTGCTCATCCACCGGTGCCCGTTCCAGGACCTCGCCCGCCGCAACCCGGAGATCGTCTGCGACGCCCACCTCGGCGTGCTCAACGGCATGCTGGACGCCGCCGGCGCGCAGGTCCGCGTCTCCGGCCTCGACCCGTTCGTGAGCACCGACACCTGCCGGGCGTTCCTCGTGCCGCTGGCCCGGCAGGACGCCGCCGTCCCGGCGCCGCCGGCGCTGCAGCACTGACCCCGGCGCCTCACGCTCGACCGGGCGCGCCCAGCCCCTCATCACGCGTTCCGCCTCGCGGCCGGCACCTCATGACCGATCATGGGGGTGTCGGCCACGACCAGCGAGGTGAGTGATGTCCGACGCGTCCGGCGCCCACAGTTCTCCCGTCCCGACGTCCCCGGCTGCCATCGAGTGCCGGGGCCTCACGAAGAACTACGGGGAGGGACACGGCCTGTTCGACCTCGATCTCGAGGTGCGGGCCGGTGAGATCTTCGGGTTCATCGGCCCCAACGGTGCCGGGAAGACGACCCTCATCCGATTGCTCATGGGCCTCATCCGCCCCACCAGCGGCGTGGCGCGGGTGCTCGGCCTCGACTGCCGGCGCGACGGCCTCGAGATCAAGCGCCACGTCGGGTACCTGCCGGGGGAGCTGCCGCAGTACCCCGGGGTGCGTGCCGGCCACGTCCTCACCTTCCTCGCGGGGCTGCGGGGCGGCGTCGACCCCGAGCGGATCCGCGCCCTGGCCGGGCGGCTGCAACTCGAACTGGGCCGCAAGTACGCCGACCTGTCGCACGGCAACAAGCAGAAGGTCGGCCTCGTCCAGGCGTTCATGCACGAGCCCGACGTGCTGATCCTCGACGAGCCGACGCTCGGGCTCGATCCCCTCGTGCAGCGCGAGTTCTGGCGGCTGGTGGGGGAGGCGTCCGCGCGCGGGGCGACGGTGCTGCTGTCGTCGCACGTGCTCGCCGAGGTGGAGGCGGGCTGCCACCGGATGGGCCTGGTGCGCGCCGGCCACCTCATCCGCGCCGGGTCGCTCAACGAACTGCGCGACGTGCGCAGTCACCGGTTGCAGGTCGTCCTCCGGGAGCCGATCGACCCGGTGGACCTTGCGACGGTGCCCGGGCTCTCCGACCTCGCGGTCGACGGCACCCGGGTCGAGTGCACGATCCGGGGCCCCGTGAGCCCGCTGCTCGATCGGCTCGTCCCCCGCTCGGTGGTCGAGCTGGACAGCCGGGAGCTGTCGCTGGAGGAGGTGTTCCTCCGTGAGTTCGAGCGGACGCCGTGAGCGCGGCCGGTTTGCGCTCGTCCTCGAGACGCTGCGGGGCCAGTGGGTGACGGCGACCGTCTGGGTGGTGGGCGGTGGCGTCGCGAACGCCGCGATGATCCTCAGCCTCAAGCGGGAGATGGACAGTTTCCCGGGCGGCGCGACGGCGCTGGCGGCGAGCGTGCTGCCGGCGGCGGAGGCGATGCGCCCGCTCCGGTGGCCCGCGGAGCGTCTCGACACGCTGGGTGGCTACACGACCTACCACAACCTCACCCTGTTCACCCTGTTCCTCGCCATCTACGCCGCCATCCAGGGGGCCCGCAGCATCCGGGGCGCCGAGGACCACCACGTCCTCGAGGAGATCCTCGCCACCGGCTGGTCGAGGGCGTCGGTGGTGCGTGACCGGGCCGTCGGCTTCGTCCTGACCGCCGCGGCCATCACCCTCGGTCTGGGGGCCGGTGTGGCGCTCGGGTTCATCGCCGCGGGCGAGCCGCAGACCGCCCGAGCCCTGCAGGCCCTGGTCGCGCCCGGGCTGGGCATGCTCGTCGGCTACGGCCTGGGGCTCCTCCTCGCCCAGCTGACCGCCTCGGCACCCTCGGCCGCGGGGCTCGCGTCGGGGTTGCTCGTGGTCGCCTACGTCGTCGAGAACACGTGGGAGGATCTCGGCGCTTTCGCCTGGCTGCGTTACGGGTCGCCGTTCCACTACGTCAACCGCTCCCGCACGCTGGTGCCGGGACAGCACCTCGACCTCGCCGCCTCGGCCGTCCTCATCGGCCTCGCCGGTGCGCTCGTGCTGCTCGCCACCTGGGCCTTCGTCCGGCGCGACTACGCCTCCGCGCTGTGGGTCGTGCGCCGCCGCACCCCGCCGCGCACCGCCCTGCCGGGGCGGGTCACCCGTGGCCTGCTGCACTCGACCGCCGCGGCGCTCGTCCTCCGCGGCCGATTCGGGATCCTCGCCTGGAGTGCCGGGGCCTTCGTCTACGGCACGCTCATGCTGTTCCTCGAGCCGTCGGTGCTGAAGATGTGGTCGTGGTTCGCCACCTTCATGCCGGGCGGGGTGAGCCCGTCGGCGTCCACGCCCTCGGAGCAGTACATCGACGTCTCCACCACCCTGGCGGTGCCCTTCGTCGCCGGCGTCGTCGTCTCCCAGGCGGCGGGGTGGGTCCGCGACCTGGCGCAGGGCCGGGTGGAGGCCGTGCTCGCGGCGCCCGTCTCGACCGCCCGCCTCGTGCTCGGACGCCTCGCGGCGGCGGGCGCCGCCTCGGTCATCGTCGGCCTCGGCGCGCTGGCCGGCGTCCTACTGGGCGGTGCGTGGTCGGATGTGCGACTGGACGCCCCCGGGCTGTTGCGCGTCGAGGGCGCCTGCCTGCTTCTCGGGCTGGGCCTCGCCGGGGTGGCGAGCGTCGTCGTGGCGGTCTTCCCCGGCACCCTGGCGGTCACCGTGTTCGGGGTGGTCCTCGGCGCCTCCTACCTCGTCGGCTTCCTGGTCGGGCCGATGGACTGGCCCGCCTGGGTCAACCGGTTCAGCCTGGTCACCCTGTTCGGGCACCCCTACCTCGACTGGGTCGAGGCCGTGGACGCCGCCGTGCTCGGGGGGCTGTGCGTGGTCGGGGTGCTCGTCGGCGGCCTCGTCGTCGATCGGCGACCGAAGGCGGTGTGACATGGGCGAGGCGTTGGCAGGCGCGGGGGTGCGTCCGCCGGTCATCGAGAAGGGCGTCTCCGACCTCGCCGTCGCGCCCCACCTCACCGAGGCCGAGCGCGCGCGCTTCTCCTGGTCGTGGGTGCGGTCCCAGCTCGAGGGGCTCCCCGGCGGCGGCCTCAACATCGCCCACGAGGCCGTCGACCGGCATGCGTCCGGACCCCGCCGCGACCGGGTGGCCTTCCGGTTCGTCGGCCCCGGCATCGACGTCACCTACGCGGAGCTCGAACGTCGGATCAACCGCTTCGCCAACGTGCTCCGCGGCCTCGGGGTGAGCCGGGGCGAGCGGCTGTTCATCCTCGCCGGGCGCATCCCCGAGCTGTACGTCGCGATGCTCGGCAGCCTCAAGGCCGGGGTGGTCGTCTCGCCGCTGTTCTCGGCCTTCGGGCCCGAGCCGGTGGCCACCCGGCTCGTCCTCGGCGCCGCCACCGTGCTCGTCACCACTCCCTCGCTGTACCTCCGCAAGGTGGCGCCGATCCGCGACCGCGTCCCGACCCTGCGGCACGTGCTGGTGGCCCCCGAGGAGGGCTACGACCTCGCCGAGCTCACCGGCGTCCGCGACCTCGCCGAGCTCATGGACGCCGCCTCCGACCGGTTCGAGGTGGTCGAGACCCGGCCCGACGACATGGCCCTCGTGCACTTCACGAGCGGCACGACCGGGCGACCCAAGGGAGCGGTGCACGTGCACGAGGCGGTGCTGCACCACTGGATGACCGGCCGCTACGCGCTCGACCTGCACGACGACGACGTCTTCTGGTGCACGGCCGACCCCGGCTGGGTCACGGGCACGTCCTACGGGGTGATCGCCCCCTTGCTGCACGGGGTCACCTCCATCGTCGACGACGGCGACTTCGACGCCGAGCGCTGGTACGACCTGCTCGAGCGCGAGCGGGTGAGCGTCTGGTACACCGCCCCGACCGCGGTCCGCATGCTCATGCGCTCCGGCGCCGACCTCGTCCGCGGACATAGCTTCCCGGCACTGCGGTTCGTCGCCAGCGTCGGCGAGCCGCTCAACCCGGAGGCGGTCTGGTGGGGCCGGGAGACGCTGGGTCTGCCGATCCACGACAACTGGTGGCAGACCGAGACCGGCGGGATCATGATCGCCAACACCCCGGCGATGCCGATCAAGCCCGGGTCGATGGGGCGTCCGCTGCCGGGCGTCACTGCGGTGATCGTCCGCCGGCTCCCCGACGGCGGCGTCGAACCGGTGGACGCCGGCGAGGAGGGTGAGCTGGCGTTGCGGAAGGGCTGGCCGTCGATGCTGCGCGGCTACCTCGGTGACGAGGAGCGCTACCGGCGCTGCTTCAGCGGCGACTGGTATCTCACCGGCGATCTCGCCCGCGAGGACGCCGACGGGTACTTCTGGTTCGTCGGGCGCGCGGACGACGTCATCAAGTCGGCCGGCCACCTCATCGGCCCCTTCGAGGTCGAGAGCGCGCTCCTGGAGCACCCCGCCGTGGCGGACGCGGGGGTGATCGGCACGCCGGACGAGATCGTCGGCGAAGTGGTCAAGGCGTTCGTCT
>JAJYQH010000238.1 GCA_021794705.1 Actinomycetes bacterium
CTTGCCGGCTGTGACGGCGTCCGAGACGAGGAGCACGCAGATGGGGAGCATCCGATGACCTCCGAGGCCCAGGTCCCCGAATCGGTGACCCTGCGCTCGATGCCGGCCCTCGTCACCGGCCTGGTGCTGTCGGTGATCGTCGTCGCCGGGTCAGTCGCCCTGTGGATCGGCATGGGCCCGGTCACCCGGTCCCAGTGGACCTGGCCGCAGCTGGTGACGATCGTGTTCTTCCTCATCGTCCTCGTGGCGACCATGATGGCCGTGGGACTCAGCGTCGTGCGGGTCGGGCCCGACGGTGTCACCGTGCGCAACGCGATCAGCACCCACCACTACACGTGGGACCGGGTCGACGACTTCGTCATGAACTCCGGCGACCCGTGGGTCAACCTCGAACTGCGTGACGACAACGACGAGGGCGCCACCCGGATGGTGCTCGCGGTGCAGCGCTCCGAGGGGGACGCCGCCGAGGAGCGGCTCGCACTGCTACAGGCGATCGCCCGCCGCTACAAGACGGCCTGACCCCCGCTCACCGCGGCACCGACAGCCAGCCGAAGTCGCCGCGCGACACCTCCACCAGCCGCTCGCCGGCGGCCAGATGCTCCAGCAGGTCGGGGCCGATCTCGAGCGGGGCCGGACCCGCGACGTCGACGAGCAGGACGTCCGAGCCGGCCTCGGCCACGGTGGCGGCCACCTCGTCGAGCGTCCCCGGCACCGGCCTGGCGGCCGGATTCCATGCCCGCGCCGCGTCCAGCCCGGTGAACGCGAGCAGCGCCGTCCGCCCGTCGACGCCCCGCAGGCTCACCGCGGCCATCTCGGCGTGCCGGTCGGGATCCGGTCCGCTCGCCTGGTCGTCGCCGCTCGCGAGGATGGGCAGCAGCAGCCGCGCCCCGCACAACGCTGCGACCGCCCGCAGGTAACTGTCGGCGTCCCGGACGCCGGCGAGCGCGGTCCGCACGTCGGCGTCGGCCTCGCCCGTGTCACCCGCCCAGCGACGTCCGACGTCGGCGAGGGTGCGGTCGTGGTCGTTCACCGTGGCTCCGGGAGGTGTGGTGATGGCGTGTGGCACAGTGGGCCCATGAGCGACCAGCTGATCGTCGTGCTCGGGGCCATCGGCCTCATCGTACTGGTGCTCGCCGTGACGGCCGGCCGCTGGGCGCGCAGCCGCAGCGCGCGGGCGATGCTGCACGGGCTCGGGCTCGCGCTCGTCATCGCCGCGTTGTGGATCATGGGCTTCCTCGCCCTCGTGCTCGCGTGGGTGCGCTCCACAATCCACTGGGTGCGCATAACCCCCCTCGACCGGGTACGGCTCATCGGGGTCGTCGTCGGCGCGCTCGGCGTGCTGCTCGTCCTCGTCGGCAGCGCGGTCAGCCCCGTCTCCCGAGCCGAGGCGCGCCAGCGACGCCAGCAGCGACGCGACCGCGCCCAGGCCGGCCGTCCGGCGGCCGACCGGAGGACAGCGGACACCACCTCCGGCGCGGCGCCGCGTCCGCTCGCGACGACGACCACCACGGCCGCCGCGCCGGGCGCGCCCGCCGCCGAGACCAGCGACGAGGACGCCGAGATCGAGGAGATCCTGCGCCGCAGGGGCATCCAGTGAGCCGGCGGCGGGCGACGACCGGTACCGGATTGGTGTGCGAACCCGCGTTCGCCTAGAATGGCCGGGATCGATCGGGCGTCGACTGACGCCGATCCGCCGAAGTGGAGGTCCTGGCCTCCCACCCGAGCGGGGCTCGCGCGATGCGTGCGTTCCTGCCGGGTCGATGATTCCACGCCCCTGGCGTGGCACCTGCGGGTGGCGTTCGCGCAGTCACTGGTCAGGCCTTCGCCGTCGGCGGGGGCCTTTTTCGTCGTCCGGTTGATTCAGAACCACTCAACCAAGTCCCGGGAGGACACATCAGTACTGAACCACGCATCAACGACCGGATCCGGGTGCCCGAGGTCCGGCTCGTGGGTCCCAACGGCGAACAGGTCGGCATCGTCCGGATCGAGCAGGCGCTGCAGCTGGCCCGCGAGCACGACCTCGACCTGGTCGAGGTGGCCGCCGCCGCCCGCCCGCCGGTCGTCAAGCTCATGGACTACGGCAAGTTCAAGTACGAGAACGCGCAGAAGGCGCGCGAATCGCGCCGTAACCAGACCAACACGGTCATCAAGGAAATGAAGCTCCGCCCCAAGATCGACGAGCACGACTACGAGACCAAGAAGGGTCACGTCGTGCGCTTCCTCAAGGGCGGCGACAAGGTGAAGATCACCATCATGTTCCGTGGCCGTGAGCAGTCGAAGCCCGAACTGGGTGCCAACCTGCTCAAGCGCCTGGCCGACGACGTCGAGGAGTTCGGCTACATCGAGTCGGCGCCCAAGCTCGACGGCCGCAACATGCTCATGGTCCTCGGCCCCACCCGCAAGAAGACCGAGGCCCGGATCGACGAGAAGGCCGAGCGCGAGCGGCGGATGGCCGAGCGCGCAGCTGCCCAGCAGTCCGAGCGCGAGTTCGAGGCGCAGTACCGGGCCACCCACCAGCCCACACCGAAGAAGAAGCGGGGTCCCGCCGACAACCTCGACCCCGACGTCGATCTCTGATCGGCACCGGCCACTGGTCCGACTGGCTCGCACCGGTCGCGTCCGCGGCTGATCGCGCCTCGCGCGCGACCAGCCCACCGCCTGTCAGCAGCACCTCCCACGGGCAGCCTCGGGG
Source organism: Actinomycetes bacterium (assembly GCA_021794705.1). Classification (GTDB taxonomy): domain Bacteria; phylum Actinomycetota; class Actinomycetes; order Propionibacteriales; family Propionibacteriaceae; genus JAJYQH01. Next base: position 2,693 of record JAJYQH010000238.1, read on the forward strand.
GAGCCAACGAAACAAGGAGACACCATGCCGAAGATGAAGACCCACTCCGGGATGAAGAAGCGCGTCACGCGCACCGGCAGCGGCAAGCTCGTGCACAAGCAGGCGGGCACCACGCACCTCAACGAGCACAAGCCGACCAAGCGCATGCGGCGGCTGCAGGGCGTCGCGGTCCTCACCGGCGGGGACGCCCGCAAGGTGAAGAAGCTGCTCGCCAAGCACAAGGGCAAGTGACCCGACGCCGACCCCGGCACTCAGTTCCGGGACGACGGCATCCGGCGTCCCTTCTACATCAAGGAGATAGAACATGGCACGCGTCAAGCGTTCTGTGAATGCGCAGAAGAAGCGCCGCGAGGTTCTCGAGCTCGCGTCCGGCTACCGCGGTCAGCGCTCGCGCCTCTACCGCAAGGCCAAGGAGCAGATGCTCCACTCGATGACCTACGCCTACGACCACCGCCGCGACCGCAAGGGCGATTTCCGCAGCCTGTGGATCCAGCGGATCAACGCCGCCTGCCGCGCGGAGGGCATGACGTACAACCGGTTCATCAACGGGCTGAAGAACGCCGGCGTCGAGGTCGACCGCAAGATCCTCGCCGACCTGGCCGTCACCGATCCCATGGCCTTCACCGCCCTCGTCGAGGTGGCCCGGGCCAACCAGGCCGCCGCCGCCTGATCGACGCTGCACCCTGATCGCCCGCGGGCCCGGACATCGTCCGCCCGCGGGCGATGTGCGTTCCGACAAGGAAAAACGCACTGACTACTACGCTGTGTAGCGCTAAACCCACCCCCCTGTAGTGCGGAAATTCGGCCGTCATATGGTGAATGCGTCAACACGGCCGGAGGCCAAGTTCGAAACCCCCGGCCCCGATTCCCAGGGGGGAACGAGAAATATGAACAAGTCCGTCTACAGCACCTTGCTGAAGATCGTCGGCGTGGTCGCGCTGGTGGCCGGCATCGCCATCACCTACGCGGGCACGTGGGCACACGGATTCGTGAGCGACCAGCTCAGCAGCCAGAAGATCACGATGCCCTCGGGCGCCGCGCTGACCGAGCAGGTCATGAAGGACCACCTGACGAAGTACGCCGGCCAGGCGATGACCACCGGCCCCCAGGCCTACGCCTACAGCGAGTACTTCATCCACGAGCACATGATGGCTGCCAGCGGTGGCAAGAGCTACTCCGAGATCGGCGCCGAGGCCAGCGCGATGGCCGCTGCCAACCCGAAGCTCACCGCAGGCACCGCCTCCGCCACCGACATGGCCGCCTACCAGAAGCTCACCGGCATCAAGAACACGCTGTTCCAGGGCGACGCCCTCCGCAGCATGCTCCTCACCGCCTACGCCTGGTGGACCATCGGCACCATCGCCCTGTGGGTCGGCATCATCCTCATCGTCGCCGGCGTCGTCCTCGCCGCCCTCGGCTTCGTCAAGCTCGGTGGGAAGGCCACGGGCGCTCCGGCAGCCGCCTGAGCCCAGGGATGCATCCCTGACAACACCACCCCACCGGAACGCCGCGATCCCCCCGGTCGCGGCGTTCCGCCGTGTCCGGGCCCGGCCCCGACGCCCGGATCTGCGAAACTCGCACCGCCTGCCACACCCCCGCGTCCGGAGCCGGTGAGCGGCAGGTGGCGCACGGTTCGGGGCGCCCGGCGCCCGGCTGGCGCCGCGCCCTATCCTGTGGCCATGTCGTTGCCCGCCCTGAGCCGCGCCCAGTACCGCGCGGCCCGCAAGCTGACCACGCGCAAGGGCCGCGACGAGGCCGGCGAGTTCCTCGCCGAGGGGGTGCAGGCGGTCCGGGAGGCGTTGCGGCGTCCCGACGTCGTCCGCGCGGTGCTCGTCGACGATCCCGACCGGCATGCGGAGCTGCTCGCCCTGGCCGATCCCGACCGCTGCTGGCAGGTGCACGCGTCCGACCTCGAGGAGCTGTCGGACGCCGTGACGCCCCAGGGGATCGTCGCGATCTGCCGCGAGGAGCACGTCGGGCTGGACGACGTGCCCGACCCCCGGCTGGTGCTGATCTGCGCCCAGATCCGCGACCCCGGCAACGCCGGCACCGTCATCCGGTGCGCCGACGCCTTCGGCGCGGACGCCGTCGTCTTCACCAAGGGCTCGGTCGACATCCACAACGGCAAGACCGTCCGGGCCAGCGTCGGCAGCGTCTTCCACCTGCCCGTGGTCGTCGGCGTCGAGCTCGCGGACGCCGTCGCCTGGGCGAGGTCCCGGGGGTGCGAGGTCCTGGCCGCCGCCGGGGGCGGGGAGCGGCTCGATGACCTCGCCGATTCGGGGGGGCTGCGGGGGCGGATCGCCTGGGTGATGGGCAACGAGGCCTGGGGCCTGCCCGAGGCCGACCGCGCGCTCGTCGACCGGGTGGTCGGCATCCCGATGTGGGGACTCGCCGAGTCGCTCAACCTGTCGACCGCCGCCGCCATCTGTCTGTACACGACCGCCGCGGAGCAGCGCGCGAACCGTGACCGGCCGGCGTCCCGCACGCCCTGATACCCTCGATCGCATGCATGCGGGTCGCCGATTTCGCCGCCCCCGGCCGGGCATCGGCCGTGGGGTGTGAGCGCGACTGACCCTGCGTCGCCCTGACCCCTCGGCGCCGGCCGGGGGAGATCGGCCGGCGACCCCCTCCGCCTGTCCGGCGCTCCGGCGCGGCTCGCCCGGCGATGGTGCCATCCCTAGACTGGCCTGCGGCGTGGCGGCGGCATCCCCTGCCGCCCGTCGCGGCCGACCCGAGAACCAGGAGGACGCCCGAATGAGTGGGCCCAACACCAACTACGACCCGGTGCAGGTGACGCCGCTCGACGCCGACCACGTCGAGGCCATGGTCGCCGACGCGCTCGAGGCCATCGGGTCGGTCACCACGACCGCCGAGCTCAAGACCGTCCGCATTGCCCACACGGGCGACCGCTCGCCGCTCGCCCTCGCCTACCGGGAGATCGGGGCGCTGCCGCCGCACGCGCGCAAGGACGCCGGACAGCGGCTCGGCCAGGCCCGGGCCCGGTTGAACCAGGCGGTCGCCGAGCGCCAGGAGGTGCTCGCCGCGGCGGAGCTGGAGGCCCGGCTGGTCGAGGAGACCGTCGACGTCACCCTTCCCGTCGAACTGGCCCCGAGGGGAGCCGTGCACCCCATCACCGCGATGATGGACATGATGAGCGACGTGTTCCTGGCCCTCGGTTGGGAGGTCGCCGAGGGGCCGGAACTCGAGGCCGAATGGCTCAACTTCGACGCGCTCAACACCGGGCCCGACCACCCCGCCCGCGGGCTCACCGACACCCTGTTCGTCGAGCCCACCGAGAACCACACGCTCATGCGCACCCAGACCTCGCCGGTGCAGGCGCGGGCGCTGCTCAGCCGCGACCTGCCCCTCTACGTCGTGTGCCCGGGCAAGGTGTACCGGGCCGACGAGTACGACGCGACGCACCTGCCGGTCTTCCACCAGCTCGAGGGACTCGTCGTCGACAAGGGCATTTCGATGGCCCATCTCAAGGGCAGCCTCGACCACCTCGCCCGGGCGCTGTTCGGCGACGACGTCGAGACCCGGCTGCGTCCGCACTTCTTCCCCTTCACCGAGCCCAGCGCCGAGATCGACCTGCTGTGCTTCGTGTGCCACGGCACCAGCGTCGGCGACCCCGACCACCCGTGCCGCACCTGCCGCAGCGAGGGGTGGATCGAGTGGGGCGGGTGCGGGGTCGTCAACCCCCGGGTGCTCGCGGCCGCCGGCATCGACACCGACGTCTACTCGGGGTTCGCCTTCGGCATGGGCATCGACCGCACGGTGATGTTCCGCAACGCCGCCACCGACCTGCGCGACTTCGTCGAGGGCGACGTGCGGTTCAGCCGTTCACTGAAGGGAGGGGCGCGATGAGGGCGCCCGTGTCATGGTTGCGTGACCTCGTGCTGCTGCCCGAGGACGTCACGACGTCCCGGATCGCCGAGCGCTGGACCGCCGCCGGCCTCAACGTCGAGCGGGTCGAGCGCACCGGCGCCGACCTGTCCGGGCCGGTCGTCGTCGGCCGGGTGCTCGACGTCACCGACGAGCCGCAGAAGAACGGCAAGACCATCCGCTGGTGCCGGGTCGACGTCGGCCCCGACCACAACGACCCTGCCGACGGCGAGCTGCCCGCCGGTCGCGGCATCGTGTGCGGCGCGCACAACTTCGCGGTCGGAGACCTCGTCGTCGTCGCACTGCCCGGCTCGGTGCTCGCCGGCGGCTTCGAGATCTCGGCCCGCAAGACCTACGGCCACGTCTCCGACGGCATGATCTGCGCCGAGGACGAGCTCGGCCTCGGGGAGGACCACACCGGCATCATCGTGCTGCCCGAGACCGTCGACGGTCGCCCGCTGCGTCCGGGTGAGGACGCCGTCGACGTGCTGAGCGTCCGCGACGAGGTCATCGAGGCCGACATCACCCCCGACACCGGTTACTGCCTGTCGATGCGGGGACTGGCCCGCGAGACGGCGCAGGCGTTCGGCGTCCACTACGACGACCGCTACGCGCTGCCCGTGCCGTCACCGCGGCAGGACGGCCACCCGGTGCGGGTCGAGGACGCCGACGGGTGCCCGCTGTTCACCGCGATCACGATCACCGGAATCGACCCCGGTGCCCCCACCCCCCGGTGGATGGCGCACCGGCTCGCGGAGTCGGGCATGCGCTCGATCTCGCTCGCCGTCGACATCACCAACTACGTCATGCTCGAGTCCGGCCAGCCGCTGCACGCGTACGACGCCGACCGGCTGCAGGGCCCGATCCTCGTGCGCCGCGCCCACGAGGGGGAGACCCTGGTCACCCTCGACGACCAGGTGCGGCAGCTCCGGGCCGGTGAGGACCTGCTCATCTGCGACGACTCGGGTCCGATCGGCCTCGCCGGGGTGATGGGTGGAGCCTCCACCGAACTCACCGGTGCGACCCGCACCATCTTGCTCGAGGCGGCCTGCTTCGATCCGGTCGCGATCGGCCGGGCGTTCCGCGCGCACAAGCTGCCGAGCGAGGCGTCCAAGCGGTTCGAGCGGGGCGTCGACTCGGCCCTGGCCTACGCGGCCGGTCGCCAGGCCGCCCAGCTCCTCGTCGATCTCGCCGGGGGCACCCTCGAACCGGGCGAGACCATCGTCGGCGCTCCCCAGCAGATGCCCGACCAG
>JAJYQH010000271.1 GCA_021794705.1 Actinomycetes bacterium
GAGCTGTCGATCTCCATCCGCAGCCGGGACGCCGCCTCGTCGATGAGGTCGATGGCCTTGTCGGGAAGCTGGCGGCTGGTGATGTACCGGTTGGAGAGGCTGGCCGCGGCGACGAGCGCGCCGTCGGTGATCCGCACCTTGTGGTGCGCCTCGTAGCGCTCGCGCAGGCCGCGGAGAATCGCGATGGTGTCCTCGACGCTCGGCTCGCCGACGAAGACCTGCTGGAACCGCCGCTCGAGCGCGGGGTCCTTCTCGATCCGCTCGCGGTACTCGTCGAGGGTGGTGGCGCCGATCATCCGCAGCTCGCCCCGGGCGAGCATCGGCTTGAGCATGTTGCCGGCGTCCATCGCGCCCTCGCCGGACGCCCCGGCACCGACGACCGTGTGCAGTTCGTCGATGAAGGTGATGATCTGGCCCTCGGCGTCGCGGATCTCGTTGAGGACGGCCTTGAGCCGCTCCTCGAACTCGCCGCGGTACTTGGCGCCGGCGACCATGCTCGCGAGGTCGAGACTGACGACCTTGCGGCCCTTGAGACTGTCGGGCACGTCGCCGGCGATCACCCGCTGGGCGAGGCCCTCGACGACGGCGGTCTTGCCGACGCCGGGCTCGCCGATGAGCACCGGGTTGTTCTTGGTGCGGCGGGCGAGCACCTGCACGACCCGGCGGATCTCGGCGTCCCGGCCGATGACGGGGTCGAGCTTGCCCTCCCGGGCGCGCCGGGTGAGGTCGACCGAGTACTTGTCGAGGGCGCTCTCGCTGCCCTCGTCCTCGGCGCTGGTGACCCGCTTGTCGCCGCGCGCGGCGGCGAAGGCGGCGTCGAGCTTGTCGGCGGTGACGCCGAACCGTCCGAGCACCCGGCTCGCATCGGAGGTGACGGAGGCCAGCGCCATCAGCAGGTGCTCGGTGGCGACATAGCTGTCGCCGAGCTTGTCGGCGCGCGTCTCGGCGTCCGCGAGCACGCGGGCGAGGGCGCCGGACATGCTCGGCTGGCTCACCGAGGCTCCCTGCGCCGAGGGAAGCGTGGCGATCGCCGCCTCCGCGGCCTGGTCGACCGCCTTGGGGTCGGCTCCGACCGCCGAGAGCAGGGCGCCGACGGTGTTGTCGGGCACCATGAGCAGGGCGTGCAGCAGGTGGGTGGGCTCGGCCGTGGGGTTGCCGGAGGCCAGGGCGTTCCGCAGCGCCGCCGAGACGGCGTCGCGGCTCATCGTCGTCAGTTTCGAAGTGTCCACGGGTCGTTCCGTCCTTTGTCGCCCCGTTCGGGGCACCGATTTCAAAGTTGAGTCTAATACACTCAACCTTGGTCGGACGGAGACTATTCCTGCTCACGGGGCCGAATTCGCGCTTCCGTGGGACGCCGGCGCGCGGCGGTCGGCGTCCCCCGCCGGGCCGGGGCCGTGAACGCTCGGGTGGCTGGCGATCTCGACGAAGTGGCTGGCGAAATCTGCTGAATGGGCGTCGAGAACGCCAGCAACAGCAGAGAACGCCAGCCACTCGAATCGGGGGAGGGCCCGACGGAGCCGTCCCGGCGGCGGGACGGACTCCTGCGGGCTACCGGGCCGCGACCACCGGGCGAACGGCGGTTTCGAGATCCCAGACCAGCGAGCCCTCGGGCGCCTCGACGTGCCACGGGGGCGCGGCCAGCGGATAGACGCGGGTGGTGAACGAGCGCCCGGCACTGGTGAACACCTCGACCACCGACCCGTCGAGGAACACCCGGACGCCGGGACGCTCCGACCCCGGGTCGAAGGCCTCCCCCGCGACCGCCCGGCCGCCGTGGGCGCGCTCGTCCGCGCTGGCGGCGTCCCCGTCGATCGCGACGGTGTCCGCGGCCACGTCCAGGTGGATCTCGAGGTGCTCGCCGTCGCCGAACCGCAGCCGCAGGGTGCCGGTGGTCTCGGGCACAACGATCTCGGCCTGGGCCCCGATCACCGCGCCGTCGGCCGGACGCGGGGAACCCAGCCGGAGCGCCTCCACGTCCGGATGCGGCTCGGTGGCCAGCCGGTCGCCGACCCGCCAGGCCCGGCGCGGAAGCGAGATCGCGCCGGCCCAGCCGGCGTCCCGCCACCAGTCCCGGTCGCGACCCTCGGTGACCCAGCCGAAGACGAGCGGGCCGCGGGATCCCTCCCGCATCACCGAGGCGGCGTAGAAGTTCTGCCCGTGGTCGACCCGGTGGGGCACCGGAGTACCGCCGAGTGGGAAGGCCAGGACGCTGCTCGGGCCCTCGCCGTGCGACCACGCCGACACCAGGGCCACGTCCGCACCGTCGACCGGCAGGATCTGCGGACACTCCCAGCCCTCGCCGGTGTCCTCCTCGCGCACCACCGTCCGCGGCAGCGCGGCGAGCGGCCCCGCGTAGCGCCACCGGACGCCGTCGTCCGAGCGGTAGTGCCGGATCGACGCCTCCTCCGCGCCGGCCGCGCCGACCGCCATCCGCCAGCCGCCGTCCTCCCGCCAGACGAAGGGGTCGCGGAACATGGTGATCCCCTCGTGGTCGGCCGGGTCGTCGACGACCTGGACGGGTGCGCCGAAGCTGCCGGCGTCCCGGTCGAACCTCGCCAGCAGCACGGACTGGAAGTTCGAGTGGTCGAGTTTGCCCGAGTAGTACGCCCGCAGCTCGCCGTCGGCCAGCACCGTGTTGCCAGACCAGCAGCCGTCGGCGTCCGGACCACCGGGCACCGGGCTCATGGCCGGTCGGTGCAGCGTCCAGTGCACGAGGTCGGGGCTGGTGGCGTGGCCCCATTCCACGGGCTGAGCCGTGTCGGTGGTGGAGCGCGACTGGAAGAACAGGTGCACCGTGCCGTCCACCTCGACCGGGCCGTTCGGGTCGTTGAGGAACCCGCGCGGCAGCCGGATGTGGAACTGCGGGACGTGGTGGCTGGGGTTGGCTGGCATGGCGGCGGGAGTCCTCTCCTCGAACAGGCGGGCGGGCTGTGGCACGGCGCGGCGGTGGGATGGGGTGGCGGTCAGCGGCGCGGACGCCGCACCGCCGCGGCAAGGCTGCCGGCTCAGCGGAAGGAGCCGGCCGTGACGCCGGCGATGAAGTACCGCTGCGCCACGATGAACAGGACGACGCTGGGGATCATCGCCAGGATGACACCGGCGAGCACCACCGAGATCGACCCCGTCCCGAGGTTGCCCTGGAGGCCGACGAGACCGAGCGGCAGGGTGAACTTGTCCTGCGACTGCAGGAAGATGAGCGGCCGATAGAACTCCGCCCAGAACCCCGAGAAGTTGAGGATCGCGAGGGTGGCGATGGCCGGCGCGGCCATCCGGGCGTAGACGAGGTAGAACACCTTGAACCGGGACGCGCCGTCGACGCGGGCCGCCTCGCCGAGCTCCACGGGCATCTGCATGAAGTACTGACGCATGAGGAAGGTGCCGAAGGCGCTGCCGAGGGCGGGGACGATGAGCGAGCCGAGGCTGTCGGACAGGCCGAGGTCCTTCACGATGACGAACACCGGGATGATGATCGTCTGCAGCGGCACCATCATCGTGGCCAGGAAGATGCCGAAGATGATGTTCTTCCCGGGGAACCGCACCATGGCGAACGCGTAGCCCGACAGGGTGCACGTGATGGTCTGGCCGACGACGATGAGGCCGGTGACGATCGTGCTGTTGACGAAGAACGTCCCGATCGGGATCTGGTCGAACACCGACGAGTAGTTGCTGAAGTCCGGATGCAGCGGAAGCCACTGCGGCGGGTTGGTGAACGCCTCGGCCGGCGTGCGGAGCGAGGTGGTCAGCGTCCACAGCAGCGGGCCGAGCGCGAACATCGCGGCGATGATGAGCACGACCACGCCGACGACATTGGCGACCTTGAGGCCGGGACGCGGGCGGGTGACGACGGCTTGGAGGCTCACTGGTAGAACACCAACTTCCGTGCTGCGAGGAACTGGATCCCGGTGATGGCCAGGATGATGAGCAGAAGGACGATGGCGATCGCCGACGCGTAGCCGAACTGGAGGTTCTGGAAGCCCGTCTGGTACATGATGATCGTCGCCGTCGTGGTCGCCGTCCCCGGACCGCCCTTGGTCATGATGAACGGCTGGTCGAACAGCTGCAGCGCGTTGATCATCGCCACCACGGTCGCGAACAGGATCGTGGGGCTGATCAACGGGATCTTGACCCGGAACAGCGTCCGCAGCGGGCTCGCCCCGTCGATGGCCGCCGCCTCGAGCACGTCGGTGGGCACCGAGGTGAGCGCGGCGACGAACAGCACGAAGGTGAACCCGACCTGCTGCCACACCGCGATGAGGACGATGGTGATCATCGATCCCCACGTGCTGGTGAGCCAGGGCACCGACGAGATGCCCAGCAGGTTGAGGTAGTAGTTGATGACGCCGAACTTCGCGTCGAACAGGTAGCCCATGAAGATCGACACGGCCGCCGTCGAGGCGAGCAGCGGCAGGTAGAAGATCGTCCGGAAGGTCGTCTTCGCCCAGGTGCTCGTGCGCTGGTTGACGAGGACGGCCAGCGCGAGGCCGAGCGAGAGCTGCAGCGCGACGATCCCGACGGCGAGCACCAGGGTGACGCCGAACGAGTGCACCGTGGCCGAGTCGGCGACCAACCGCTTGAAGTTCTTCAGTCCCACGAACGTGGGCGGGGAGATGACGTCCCAGGAGAACAGCGACAGCCCGAGCGAGGCGATGATCGGCAGGAAGGTGAACACCGCGACGAAGATGACCGCCAGCGAGATCATCAGATAGCCGAACACCCCTTCCCTCCGGGTCTCCCGCCGGCTGGCCGGCCGACGGAAGACCCGGTGGGAGGACGCCCTCGAGGCTTTGCGCACGAGAGTGGTCGATGTCATCAGGACCCCTGAGCGGCCTTCTCGAAGTCGGCCTGCATGCCGTCCAGGGCGGCCTTCGCGTTGCCGGAGGCGATCGCCTGGGTGGTGCGCTGGTTGAGCGACGTGGCCAGGGCGTTGTAGTACGGCGGCGCCGAGATCGGGACGGATCCGTTGAGCTGGTCGTAGAACACCGACCAGTGCTTCGGTCCGGTGGTCTCGTAACGCTTCGCCGTCATGAGCGACTTCCGCCCGGGGGTCGTGACGTTGCCGGGGAAGAGGATGTCGAAGCTCTCCGGCTGCACCATGAGCTTGACCACCTCCCAGGCGAGGTCCTTCTTCTTCGAGGAGTTGAAGATGCCGTAGCCCCCTGCCCCGAAGAGCGACTTGTTGGTCTTCCACTTCGGGAACAGCTGGACGTCGAAGCTGCCGTCCTTCATGCCCGCGTTGTGCAGGCCGCCCGCCCAGAAGCCGCCGCCGATGGTCATCCCGATCCGGCCGGACGCGAACAGGCCCTGGAGCGTGCCGCCGCCGCCGACGTCCGGCGTCGGGGACATGCCCGAACGCTGCAGGTCGATGAGGTACTGCAGCGCCTCGACCGCCTCGGGAGAGTTGGCCGTGGGCTGGCCCCACTTCCACCCGCCACCACGCCCGGCGGCCGCGGCCTGGTTGTTGGCGTACGCCTTGCTCCACAGCCAGTCGCCGCCGGTGTACTTGCCCTCCTCCAGCAGGTTGCCGCCGTTGGCGTAGAGGAACGAGGTCCAGCTGCCCCAGAGGCGCACCACCCAGTCGAAGGCGTTCACCTTGGTGCCGAGCGCCGCGATCTTCTTCGCGTAGCTGTGGAAGTCGTCCATCGTCCAGCCCGCGGCCGGCTCCGGCACGTTCGCCTTGTGCAGCAGGTCGGTGCTGTAGAACATGCTGCCCGCGTTGAAGCTGTCGGGCAGCTCGTAGAGGTGCCCCTGGTACATCATCGATTCGATGAGCGCGGGGTGGATGTCGTCGAAGTAGCTCTGCAGCGACGACAGGTCCTTGGTGACGCGGTCGTCGAGCGGCACGAGCAGGTCCTTGGACGCCATCTGCTGCAGGCCCTCGGTCGCAACGCTCACGATGTCGGGGGCGGAGCCCGAGGCGATCTGGGTGAGCACCTTCGCGATGAAGTCGTTCCAGTCGGTGCCGTTGATGCCGGTGACCTCGAGGGTGGCCGTCTTGTCGATCTTGGCGATCTGGGGCTGCAGCGCCTTCTGCAGCGCGGTGGCCGAGCTCTGCTGGCCGAAGTAGAGCATCTTGATCGTGCCGGAGCTTCCGCCGCTGCCACTCGACGACCCACATCCGGTGAGCGCCCCCAGGCCGATCGAGGCCAGCCCCGCGCCGCCGCCGAGCTTGAACAATGTGCGGCGGTCCATGGCACCCAAGCCGTTGGTCATGTCATCCGCTCCTCTCTGAGCAGTCCGGTCGGAAGCCCGACCAATACGTATTTGTAGGAGCACCATACGCCCTCTCGGCAGATTTGCCAATACGTATTGGCAACGTGCCAGAATGTGGGCGAGGAGGGCCGAGGATGTCCGAACGCAAGAAGGCCGTGATGCGGCGGGTCACCATGAAGGACGTGGCGCGACGGGCCGGGGTGTCGCAGCCCACCGTCTCGTTCGTGCTCAACGACCGCCGTGACGTCTCGGTGTCCGAGGCCACCCGCGAGCGGGTGCTCAAGGCGGCGCGGGACCTCGACTTCCAGCCCAACCGGGCCGCCCAGTCGCTGCGGTCGAACAAGTCGTTCGTCATCGGGGTGATCGCCGACCGGGTCGTCTCCCAGCCCTACGCCGGCCAGATCATCGTCGGCGTCCAGCAGGCCGTCCAGGCCGCCGGCTACGTGTGCTTCGTCGTGGAGACCTGGGAGACCCCGGACGCCGGCCAGGCGGCGGTCGAGAATCTGTTGCGGCAGGGGGTGGCCGGGCTGATCTACGCGGCCCCCGGACCGGAGCCGGTGCACGCGGTCGAGGCTCCCGACGGGATTCCGACGATCTTCGTCAACTGCTGGCCCGCCAACGTCCCCGATCCCACCCTCGTTCTCGCCGACGAGTACCAGGGCGGCCGGGACGCCGCGGCCGCCACCTTCGCCGCCGGACACCGGCATGTCGTGTACCTCGGCGGACCCCACGACGACTACGCGTGCCAGGAGCGCGAGCGCGGCATGGTCGACGCCGCGATCGAGGCAGGCGTCGATCCGGCGACGATCCGGCGCGAGTACGGCACCTATCAGGTCTCCTCGGGACACGACCTGGCCCTCGCCGTGATCGCGGACGAAACCCCCACCGCCTTCATCTGCGGCAACGACCGGATGGCCGTGGGCGCGATGATGGCACTGCAGTCGGCCGGACTGCAGTGCCCACGCGACGTGAGCATCGTCGGCTTCGACGACCAGCCCGACCTCGCCGACCAGCTGCACCCGCCGCTCAGCACCGTGGCGCTCCCCCACCTGCAGATGGGCGTCCTCGCCGGCGAGATGATGCTCAGGGACGAGGAGCCGCGCGGCCGCCACCTCGTGCCCTGCCGCTACATCGGGCGCGGCTCGCTCGCCGCCCCCAGGTCGGTGGACGCGCGATGAGCACGGCCGGCAGCCACGTCCGGCCGGCCGGAGGCCACGTCGGCGACGTCATCCCGTTCGCCCACGACGGCGAGGTGTGGCTCTACTACCTGCTCGACGAGCGTCGCGGCGTCCCGCCCGAGCAGCGGCCGACGGGGATGCCGTGGGCGGCGGTGACCACCCGCGATTTCGCGCACTTCACCGATCGGGGGATCGTGCTGCCCTCGGGAGGCCGGGGGTCGGCCGACTTCGACTGCTACACCGGCAGCGTGGTCGCCGACGACGACGGGCGGCTGCACCTGTTCTACACCGGGCACAACCCCGAGATCCGGACGCCGGCGGGCGATGTCCAGGTGGTCTGCCACGCGACGTCCGACGGCGATCCGGGGTCGTGGACGAAGCACCCGGAGTGGACCTTCGGCGCCCTCGACGGCT